>CANHMN010000096.1 GCA_947461645.1 Chitinophagaceae bacterium
CGATAGCAGTTGTTAATTTATTATATTCTTGATATTTTTACAAACGACAGTAAAATCATCTTTATGAAAAAAATATTCTTCCTCCTATTTATTCTTTGTTCTATACACAGTTATGGACAAACAAACATTATTGTCAAAAATGAGGATGGGCTTTTGATGATACCAGGTAAGGCAAATGGTTTTCAAACTTGTTTTATCTATAATGAAGAAGAAGCTCAAAATTTGATTACCCAGAAACAAGCGATGTATATGTTCAGAAGTGGATTGTTGCAAAAGTCTGATATAGTTGGAGCATTTACATTTGATCCTGAAAATGATGAAAACCTTGCTGAGGGAGTTGTGTTAAAAGTCAAAGATTTTTATTTTGGAGGATTGAATCTTGTAAATGCCAAATTCTCTATTGTAAAGGACATGGATGCGCCATTTCTTGTTTGTAAAAGCACCATTGAAAATATAGGATCCACCCAATTCAATGCCAAAACCAATACACTAACTATTGAAAGTGGTAAAAGCAACTTTGATTTTTCCAAACTCAAGATGAATTTTGAATTACCCAAAGAGAGTGTTTTGTCAAAGGATGCACCTGTTAATGTTACTGTAACTGATTTCAAAAATAACCCGCTTCCCAATGAAATCATGATTTTTAAGAGTCGCAAAAATCAAAATGAGTATCAGGGTTTAACAAATGACAAAGGACAATTTTCCATTCGTTTACCATCGGGAGATGTTTATCAGATATTTATTCTTGGCTTTAAGGATTCAACATCAATTGATTCACTAGTAATTGCAGGATTGAGTCCATTGGAAAAGACAAAAGTATATGATAAGCCTCAGGTAGTGACTTATCAGTTCTTACCTGCGAAAAGTTTCATTTTGGAGGATTGTAATTTCGACAATGGGAAAGCAACGCTTCAGGAAGGTTCCTATCAGGTTTTGGATGAACTCGTAGCTTACTTGGTAAGGAAAGATGATGAAAAAATTGAGTTAGGTGGCCATACTGATAATGTGGGAAGTGCAGCAAGCAATTTAAAGTTATCTCAAGACAGAGCCAATACAGTAAGGGATTATCTCATCAGCAAAGGAATTGATTCTGCTCGTTTACAGACAAAAGGGTACGGGATGACTATGCCCATTGAATCTAACAATACTGCTGCAGGAAGAGCAGTAAACAGAAGAACGGAAGTGAAGATTCTCGAGTAATTTATTTACTGGAAAGACATATACGACAAAGAGAGCTGAATAAGCTCTCTTTGTTTTTTTGGTAAGATTCATCAGAATTAGTTTGAGAATCAACTACTGAATTTGTGCACTTAATAATGTCGTTGAAGTGTTCGAATTGATAACATCTCCCAAACCTGATGCAGTAACACGTAATTGAAAATCACCTTTAATTCTGCCATATTTTGGTGCGAAGTAGTTCAAAATATTTTGAGATTCAACAGCAATTGTTATCAAGTTTGGGCTTATGGATAAGTTAACCAATTCGGTTTTTACTTTAATAACATTTGAATAGTTGTTTCCGTTAACTACCATTGTCATTCCTTTTTCTTCAATAGTGGTTTTAAGCGAGGCGGAGAGTGTAACATTTACAGGAAAGGGGAAATTGGGAACATTAACTTGTTGTGTAATTGTTATCGGTTGAGATGTCCAGTTGCTGCCGGCGGGTAAACTATCGTTAAGGTACCTCAAATCTAGGGCAGGAAGCAAATCAGACAATTGGGTATATTGGTAATAATCTCTGCCTGTATTGTTGTAATACTCTTCCGTTGAACCTGAGGTATCTGTAGCATAAAAAATTCTGTATGTTTTTGATCCAATGGTAGTGTCAATATCGCTGCAGGTAAGAGTATAATTCGTGATGTCGGTAATGGAATCGTTATTTACAGTCTGATAGTTCCAGGTAGACCCAGTTGTAAAACTCATGAATTTATCAATAGATGGGGCAGGGTTGTTGGAATTGTTGCCGGAACCTCCGTTTGTGTCTGATTTCTTGCAAGAAGTCAATCCAAAACCAGCCAAAAGGGCTAAATAAAGTACTTTTTTCATATTTATATCTGTTTAAAGTGTAATAATAGTATTTTTTCTTTACAAATTGAATTCTATGTCTTATCTTCGCGCTCCAAATTTATGGCCAAACAAGCATTAATCAAACAAGACGGTGTAATTATTGAAGCATTGAGCAATGCTATGTTCAAGGTTAAACTGGAAAATGGTCATGAAATTCTGGCTACTATTTCAGGAAAAATGAGGATGCATTACATCCGTATTCTTCCTGGCGATAAAGTAGGCGTGGAGATGAGTCCGTACGATTTGACGCGCGGAAGAATAATATTCAGGTACAAATAAAATGCTGATTTTTCAGCTATCATAAATAGAATAAAAACAAAAAAAATGAAGGTAAGAGCTTCAATCAAAAAACGCAGTGCTGAATGCAAGATTGTAAGAAGAAAAGGACGTCTTTATGTGATCAACAAAAAGAATCCTCGCTTCAAGCAAAAGCAAGGATAAGCACAAATCACTTTTTTAAAAACAAAATACATTATACAGTATGGCTCGTATTGCCGGTATAGATTTACCAAAAAACAAAAGAGGCGAAATTGGATTGACTTATATCTATGGTATTGGTCTTTCTACAGCTAAGTACATCTTAACTAAGTCTGGAATTGATCTTAACAAAAAGGTCAACCAATGGAATGATGATGAACAAACAGCTATTCGTAACATCATCAACAATGAGTTCAAAACTGAAGGTGCGCTTCGTTCTGAAACACAAATGAACATCAAGCGTTTGCTTGATATCGCTTGTTACAGAGGTTTGCGTCATCGTAAAGGCCTTCCTTTGCGTGGTCAGAGAACTCGTACCAACAGCCGTACCAGAAAAGGTAAGCGTAAGACAGTTGCAGGTAAGAAAAAAGTAGCTAAGAAGTAATTTTGATGCTTTGCTACAGGTGTAATCCTTTAGTTTAACATAAACAGACTTATTTTTTTGATTCAACGCCGGATAGCTAATAAGTCGGCAGGAGGGTTGACTCAATTCCGAATTTTTCGGAATCTTATTTTGAACACCTTTATTTAATTAAAATGGCGAAAGCACAACAAAAAGGACAAAGCGCTAAAGCAGCTGCAAAAAAGAGAGTGGTAAAAGTTGACAGTTACGGCGATGCACACATCGTTGCTAGTTTCAACAACATTATCATCAGTTTAACCAACAAGCAAGGTCAGGTTATTTCCTGGTCTTCTGCCGGTAAGATGGGTTTCAAAGGAAGTAAAAAGAATACTCCTTATGCAGCTCAAATGGCTGGAGCAGATGCTGCAAAAACTGCTATTGATGCAGGTTTGAAAAGAGTAGACGTATTCGTTAAAGGACCAGGAAGTGGTCGTGAAGGAGCTATCCGTTCTTTGTCTCAAAGCGGATTGGAAGTTTCTATGATCAAGGATATTACGCCAATTCCACACAATGGTTGTCGTCCTCCTAAAAAGAGAAGAGTATAATCACAATATTTTTTAATAGGGTGCATCATCGATTTTACAGGCCTTTATGATGATGCATCGTCACCAAAAGGCCCTTTACAAATTATGGCACGTTATACAGGCCCAAAAACCAAAATCTCCCGTCGTTTCGGAGAACTTATTACCGGTAATGGTAAATGGTTGACCAAAAACAGTAACCCTCCAGGTCAACATGGCGCTAATAAAAAGCGTAAAACTCTAAGTGAATATGGTGTTCAGTTGAAGGAAAAGCAAAAAGCCAAATACACTTATGGTTTGTTGGAAAGACAATTCCGCAAAACTTTCGAAGAAGCTGCACGTAAAAAAGGTGTAACAGGTGAAAACCTCATCAAATTGCTTGAAGCTCGTTTGGATAATACCGTTTACAGAATGGGAATCGCACCAAGTCGTCAATCTGCACGTCAGTTGGTAAGCCACAAACACATTACTGTAAATGGCGCTATTGTTAACATTCCTTCTTACTCCTGTAAGCCGGGTGATGTAATCGGATTGAAAAACAAAACTGCAGCCAACACCTCTATAACAGGAACTCTTCGTGGTAAAAATCCTAAGTTTAGCTGGATTGATTGGAGCGAGACTGATATGAAAGGAACTTTCATCACTTATCCTGAAAGAGAGAGTGTGCCGGAGAACATCAAGGAGCAACTGATTGTGGAATTGTACAGTAAATAATTCTTCAAGTTAGCAACTAAGCTGACTGCAATCAATAGCAAAAGCCGGAAAAACCGGAATATTCACAAAACAAAAACAACAAAATACAAATGGCCATTTTCAATTTTGTTAAACCAGATAAGATCGTTCTTCAGAAAGCAACAGATTTTGAAGCCCAGTTTGAGTTTCGTCCATTGGAACCAGGATATGGTGTTACCATAGGTAATGCACTTCGCAGGGTATTGCTTAATTCACTTGAAGGTTATGCGATCGTTGGTATTAATATAGCTGGTGCAGACCATGAGTTTGCTACCTTAAAGGGTATCACTGAAGACGTTACTGAAATTATTTTGAATTTGAAACAGGTTCGTTTCAAATCTAAAATAGAAGGTGATGTAAACAACGAAAAGATTACTCTTTCTTTGAAGAACATCAATCAGTTTACTGCTGGTATGATTGGAGATGCTTCTCCATCTTTCCAGGTGATGAATCCTGAATTGCCTATCTGTACTTTAGACAGCAGCGCTAAGTTGGATATAGAAATCACAATCGGTAAAGGACGTGGTTACGTTCCTGCAGAAGACCAAAAAGATAAAAGCTCACATTTCGGTTACATACCAGTTGATGCTATTTACACTCCAATCAAGAATGTAAAATACCTTATCGAAAATACAAGGGTAGAGCAGCGTACCGATTTTGAAAAGTTGATCATGGAAGTGGTTACTGATGGTACCATTCATCCTGAAGAAGCTGTTAAGCAAGCAAGCCGTATTCTTATTCAGCATTTGATGATCATCACTGATGAGAACATCACTTTCGATACCAAAGAAGATAAAAAAGAAGATTTGGTAGATGAGCAAACCTTGCAATTGCGCAAAATGTTGAAGACTCCATTGGAAGATTTGGATCTTTCTGTAAGAGCATTCAACTGCTTGAAAGCAGCTAAAATCAACTCTTTGAGCGAATTGGTTCAATACGAACAAGAAGACCTAATGAAGTTCAGAAACTTCGGACAGAAGTCATTGAGCGAAATTGATCAAGTGCTTCATGAAAGAGGTTTGAGCTTCGGAATGGACCTTAGCAAGTTGAAAATGGATGATGAGTAATTGATTGTTGAAGCTTCGATTTATGAATTAAAGTTTCAAAGCAATTTCTAATCAGTACACAATAATTATTTTTAAAACAATCCTGTAATTCCTGACACGGTACAGGGTTTAAAACAAAAAGTCATGCGTCACGGAAACAAAAACAACAACCTTAGCAGAACTGCTTCACACAGAAGATCCTTAATGGCTAATCTTGGATGCCAGTTGATTACCCACAAAAGAATCACGACTACTTTAGCTAAAGCTAAAGCACTTCGTACTTATATCGAGCCATTGATTACCAAGACAAAGGCTACAGAAAGTAAAGAAGCAATCATGCACAATCACCGTATTGTTTTTAGTTACCTAAACGACAAGCAAGCGGTAAAAGAATTGTTTACGGTTGTTGCGCCAAAAGTAGCCGGTAGACCAGGTGGTTACACTAGGGTTATCAAATTGGGTGCTCGTACGGGTGATAACGCTGAAATTGCTATGATTGAGTTGGTTGACTTCAACGAAATTTATGGTAAGGGTGTAGCTACTGATGCTGCTGCCGAGCCTGCGAAAAAGACTCGTCGTTCTGCTGGTAAGAAAAAAGCTGCAACTGCGGAAAATGCTTCTGCTGATTCAGCCGAAAACACTGCTGCTGATGATGTTGCAGAAACTACAGAAGATTAATTCAAATGTTATCTTCACGATATTTAAAAAGCCCCGATTTTCGGGGCTTTTTTGTAGTCATTTATAAAGGGAGTTTTATAACTTCGGTTTTTATTTGAAATTATAACTTATGAAAATAGCCATCATCAACGGTCCGAACCTTAATTTGATTGGTACCAGAGAGACCGACATCTACGGTTTGCAAAGTTTTGATGATTATTTGACTTACTTGAGGACTAAATACGAAGGGGTTGAATTTAGTTTTTTTCAGAGCAATATTGAGGGCGAAATCATCAATGAACTTCAACGTGCCGGATTTGAAAGTCATGGTATAATCTTAAATCCAGGAGGGTATACTCACACGTCTGTAGCTATAGGCGATGCGGTGGCTTCCATTCCTACAAAAGTTATAGAAGTTCATATTTCCAACATCATGGGAAGGGAAGAATTCAGAAAATTATCCCATGTTTCTGCGGCAGCGAAAGGAACGATTTCCGGATTAGGACTAAGGGGTTACGAATTGGCTTTGCAGTATTTCATTGAGTAAAAGGGGAGGTTGATTTACCCCTTAAACGTTATAATTTCCATTTTCTGATGATGGTACTTACCGCTTTTTTCATTTGTTGAAGTTCCGCCTGTTGATCCTTGATAAAGGTATTGTCTTCCAGTTTTCCAATAACATTGTTCATTTCTTGATTGTTGTCGTACACCATTTTTCTGAAAGGATTGCTGTAGTCCTTAGCCCTTGAATCGTAAACTCCTGTTGTCATCCATTCTTTGGTTTCCACAGCTTTTTTCAATAATGATTTAATGGAATCGCTATTCAGTTTAGAGGATGGTATCTTCCACAATTC
>CANHMN010000097.1 GCA_947461645.1 Chitinophagaceae bacterium
AAACAATGTGCCACTGATACAGGCATGTGGAGTGTCAATCGATCAGTTTATCAACTACTCCATTAACGGAGTGAATTACAACATGAGCTACCCGGTTGACAGCGTTTTTTCTTTCCCTAATCCACAAACTAGCCCCCCCAGAATTGAAGTTCACGGATCATCTGCTACGAATGGTGGGGGTTCCACGACTTTGAGCTATCTGTCTTTTTATTTTAGTGATGCAGGCATTGCTGCCGGAAGCACTCAGAACCTATTGGGTTTTTACACCAGAGATATTACAGAATCCTCCACGATTCCTTCACCTATTGCTGTTAACATTACCGAGTATGGTAATGTTGGGGAGTATATTGCTGGCAACTTCAACGGGGCTTTGATGGGTGCTGCCCCTACATTTACAATTTATAACATTACCTGTTCTTTCAGGATTAGACGGAGTCAATAAAGGTTATTTATGAATCAAAAATCTGCTGCAAAACAGCAGATTTTTTTCGCCCCTAATTATCCACTTTTGCAGTTTTTTGTCAATAACTGTAAAGGGAGACTCATGACAAGGAAGAAATTTCAAACTTTTCATGTAGTTTTGTTTGCCTTTTAAAATGAGGTAATTCCATCATCAATTAAAAAATTATGAAAAAATTTTACTTGTTATCAATTCTTGCTCTTGTTCAAATCATTGCCTTTGGTCAGAGCGTTGCTATTGTCAGTGGAGCAGCTGGTGCTGCTGGTACCAGCGGTAACATCATTATCGGACAAAGCGCTTATCATGTCAGTGAATCTATTTATACTGAGACTGAGATAGGGGCAGGTAATTTCACTTCTTCTACTTCTGCCATAAACAAAATCGGATATTATGTCGCACAAGTGGGCGCTCCAACTCAAATCAGCAGTTTTAAAGTATGGATGAAAAATATTCCTGCTGCCACAACTTCTTTTGCAGCTGGGAATTACACCACTGCGGGTTATACACTTGTATATGATGGTGCAATTGAACCATTAAGCATCGGTGAATATAAAATATCACTCAATACGCCCTTTGTAAGAACCGCCGGTTCTAACCTTCAGGTGATGGTAGAGAGGCTTGATGGAATCTTAAATACGGGATACATTTTTTATTCGGCGAATGGTAACAATCTCTCCGCAACAGCAACAACTTCTCGTAGGGCGAATCAAACTACAACTCCAAATTCCACTACAAGTTTAACCACTTCAGCTTTCAGACCTGCCATAGATCTGATACATGTTTTTGATAATGATGCATCTGTTATCAATGTCATCAATCCAACGGTTTCTTGTTATGGCACCCCACAAACCATTGGTGTTGTGGTGTCAAATGAAGGTTTGACAAGTATTCCCGCTGGAGCTGTGTCTGTAAACCTCAATATCAGTGGAGCAAATGCATTTAGCGCTAACGCACTAAATGCTGCAGAGATTGCACCCGGGGCTACCGAAGTAGTTAATTTCTCCGGAATAAATCTTAACAATCCAGGTGAAAACAATGATACCATAATTCTAAGCTATGCTGCAGATCAAAATGTCATTAATGATTCGCTAATTGCAAATACCAATACTTCAGAGGTGTTGTCTACATTCCCTATTGTTGAGGATGCTGAATCAACTCCTTTAACTGCACTTTCTTATACAGAGGCAATTACTGGAGCATCTTCTGCATGGACATTATTAGATGCCCCATATTCCAACGCAAACTCCACACCGGACTCCTTGCGTCCAAGAGAACCAGGAACAACTTTCTATTTATTTGACAGCTACAATGCTTTGGAAGGTACTGAATCCAGACTATACAGCAAGTGTATTGATTTACCTGCTGGTTCACCAAGCATTAAAACAACTTTCTGGATGAGTCACGACAGTGTGTTCACTGCATTTACAGATAGCCTATATGTAAGCATTTCAACAGATAAAGGCCAATCATGGACAAGACTAAAAGGTCTAGGAAGAGTGGATGCCAATGCACCTGCGTTTTATTGGGAAAAAGACAGCGTTGATTTGACTTCCTATGCTGGTCAAACCGTACAACTTGCATTTGAAGGAGTTAGCTATTATGGTAACTCATTCGGATTAGATGACATTACCATCAATGCTTGTAGTCCTTCAGCTTCAACAACCGCTGCGGCATGTGACAGTTATACATGGGCTTCTAACGGACAAACCTATACGCAAAGCGGTACATACTTTTACACCTATACAAATACTTCTGGATGTTCTGGTAATGATACACTTTATCTTACCATCAACTCAACTTCAAGAGACACAGTCAATGTTTCCGAGTGCTTCTCTTACACATGGACGGTTAATAACGAAACTTATACACAAAGCGGAACATACACTTTCCAAGGGCAAGTTGCCGGACAACCTTGTCCGACTATTTATACTTTGATACTCGAAATTCTTGGATCAAATAATGCTCAAACAGCAACAGCATGCGACAGCTACACCTGGACTTCCAACAGTGAAACCTACACAACCAGTGGTGTTTACTTGTACAATAACACCAGCGGTAGTTGCCCCACTGTTGATACGCTTTATCTAACAATTAATAACTCCTCAGTTTCAACAACCAATGAGACCGCTTGCGATAGCTACACCTGGAATGGTGTTACCTATACTGAGAGTGGAAGTTATACCTACACAACTACCAACTCAGCAGGTTGTGACAGTACTGCAACACTTTCACTTACTATCAACATTACCCCAAGAGACACTACTACAATCTCTCAGTGTGATGCCTATGTATGGCCTATAAACAATGAAACTTATTCACAAAGCGGCACCTATACTTTTGAAGAAACAGTTGCCGGTCAACCATGTCCTACGCTGCATACTTTGATTCTTGAAGTCCTTGCGACAAATAATGTTCAAACTATAACAGAATGTAATAGTTATACATGGTCTGCGAACAACGAGACTTATACAACTGGTGGGGTTTATTTGTACAGTTACAACAACGGGGCTGGTTGTGCATCAGTAGACACTCTTAACCTAACCATAAACAATTCTGAATATAACGTTCAAACCGAAACTGCATGTGACAGTTATGTTTGGAATAGCAACACTTATACCACAAGTGGCGTTTATACCTATAGCTACACCAACACCGGCGGTTGTCCTTCAGTGGATACATTGTATCTAACTTTGAATGCCTCCACACATATAGTAACAGACTCAACTTCAGACACTCCTGTTACTTGGAATGGAAATACGTATTCAACATCAGGTACCTATGTATTTACTTACACCAACGGCAACGGCTGTCCTTCTGCCGACACACTGCGCCTTACAATTAATTTACCACAAACCAGCAATTCATTTGCTTATCCAAACCCATCTTCAACTGGTAACTTTACACTGAAATTTGGAAGTGTGGCTGCAGGATCATCCTTGAAGAGATTCGCTACGGTGTATGACATTAAGGGAAACAGATTGGTTACTTTTGAAGATAATGTGACTCCTTCAGGTGAAATGCCAATTAATATGTCTGGCTATCCTAGAGGTTTATACCTTGTGGAATTGGCTGATTCTACTGGTAAGAGATTAACTACTGGTAAGATTATCATACAATAACATTACCCAAATTCTCCCTAAAAATCCCGGCCATGCTGCCGGGATTTTTTTTGAATTGTCTTTCCCTGAAAAAGTTTAGTGCAAAATCAACTTTGCCATTTCAGTAAAATGTTTTCTAAAGCTATATTTGTGTAAATTACCCCTTAAAATAAATTCAATATGGAAATAATTGCGCAGTATTGGTGGCTTTTACTTTTAGGAATTGCTTTTTTTAGCGGTTTGTTTACTGTTAATCAAGGCACCATTGCAGTCATCACCAGGTTCGGAAAATATTCAGGTATCAGAAGGGCCGGATTGAAATTTAAAATCCCTTTAATTGAGCAGATTTACAGAAGAGTAAGTGTTCAAAACCGCTCTGTGGAATTGGAGTTTCAGGCGGTGACCATTGATCAGGCAAATGTGTACTTTAAATCCATGCTTCTTTACTCCGTTCAAAATGAAAATGAAGATACCATCCAGAAAGTCGCCTTTAAGTTCATCAGTGACAAAGATCTCATGCAGGCACTTGTCAGAACCATTGAAGGAAACATCAGGGCATTTGTGGCTACTAAAAAACAATCTGAAATACTTGGATTGAGAAGAGATATTGTAGAGTTTGTTAAAGAACATGTTGATGCCTCTCTTGAAGACTGGGGTTATCATTTGCAGGATCTTCAAATCAATGACATCACTTTTGATCAAGCCATCATAGAAAGCATGAGCAAGGTAGTTGCGAGCAATAACCTTAAAGCAGCAGCTGAAAACGAAGGCCAGGCTTTATTGATAACGAAAACAAAAGCTGCTGAAGCAGAAGGCAATGCCATCAAAATTGCTGCTGAAGCTGAGCGTCAGGCAGCACAACTCAGGGGTCAGGGTGTTGCCCTGTTCAGAGAGGAAGTAGCCAAAGGTATGAGTATGGCTGCAGAACAAATGAAAATAGCCAATCTTGATACCAATGTGATCTTGTTCAGCATGTGGACAGAAGCCATCAAAAATTTTGCTGAGTATGGAAAAGGCAATGTGATATTTTTGGATGGAAGCAGTGATGGCATGGAAAAAACCATGCGTCAGATCATGGCCATGCAACACATGGAAAGCAAATAAAAAAGGATTAACATTTTATTGCGTACAATCTAAAGAATAAGTTGTTTTTTGCAACTTCAATTCTATACCAACAACCTAACCTATATGTTTGATGTTTTTTTACAAATAGATTCAACGGCTGCAAATCTTGCCACCGATGCTAAAGTGGAATCCTTGTGGAGTTTGCTTGGAAAAGGTGGTCCACTCATGATTCCATTGGGTATTTTATTTGCATTGGCTGTTTATTTTTTCATTGAAAGATTGCTGGTCATTAAAAAGGCAGCAGCAGTGGACAATAATTTCATGAAAGGAATAAGGCAGCATATTTTAAATGGTGATCTTTCTGCTGCAAAGGCACTGGCTCAACAAACCGATAATCCATCAGCAAAGATGATAGAAAAGGGTTTGCTAAGAGTAGGAAAGCCAATAGATGCTATTGAAAAAAGTATGGATAATGTGGGTAAATTGGAAATGTACAAGCTGGAGAAAAACCTAAATATCATATCTGTAATAGCTAGAATTGCTCCTTTGTTTGGGTTTGTTGGAACCATCATAGGATTGGTGATGTTGTTGAAAGAGTTTGCTACCATCAGCAATCCTTCTATCAGTCAGATTGCAGATGCGATGTACATCAAACTTATTACCTCAGCAACAGGACTTATCATTGGAATGCTTTCGTTTATGGGTCACAGTTATTTGGATACGCAAATCAATAAACTTTCCAATGAAATGGAGTCCTGTAGCAATGAACTTATAGATATACTTCAAGAACCTACCCGCTGATAACATCATGAGTTACCGTAAAAACAAATGGAGAGATAATCATACAGAAGTGGATACAGGTCCGCTTAATGATATTCTGTTCATATTATTGATGTTCTTTTTGATGATATCTACATTGGCCAATCCCAATGTGATTAAAATGAGCGTACCCAATGCCAAGAGCGATACCAAACAAAAACAAAGTGTAGTGGTGAGTGTCGATAAAAACAAAACATTTTATGTAGGTTCCAAAAGAATTGCAGAAGATTCGCTTGAGTCTGCGCTCAGAAAATACATCAATGAAGGAGACAGCATCAAGCCTGCAGTGGTTATTAATGCAGATTCTACAACAGATTGGGGAGAAGTGGTAAAAGTGATGAAGGTTGCCAGAAGATTGGGTGCTACTACTTCAGCTACAGTTACTGGCAAAGAATGATTTCCACCATTCTGTCTTTTTCATAAATGTCTTTGATCAATTTTGCCGTATATCCATTTTGCGACAAAAGTTGTTGTATTTCATTTCCCATTTTTTCGTGTATCTCCACTAAGATTTTTCCCGAAGGGTTTAAGTGTGATTTTCCGAATTGCATGATTTTTTTGTAAAAAACCAATGGGTCTTCGTCGGGCACAAAGAGTGCGAGGTGAGGTTCAAATTTCACCACATTGTCATCCATAAGATTGGATTCACTTGCTGGAATGTAGGGAGGGTTGCTAACGATTAAATCAAAATGTGGTAAAAGCTTCCAAGTATTCTCGTCAAGAAAATCAAGGCACAGAAAATTGATTGCTACATCGTGTTTAAAGGCATTCTTTTTAGCTAAAGTCAAAGCATCTGAGCTGATATCAATTGCTGTTACCAAAGCTTCTTCCGAATGCTTTTTGATTGAAATTGGAATACAGCCGCTGCCCGTTCCTATGTCCAGTACCTTCGCTATTTTGTTGTGCTTACAAAAATCAATTGCTCTCTCCACCAGCTCTTCGGTTTCTGGCCGAGGAATAAGAACTGATTTGTTTACTTCAAAATCTAATTGGTAAAAATGGCATTCTCCCAAAACATATTGAACCGGTTCATTGTTCAAAAGCGCATTCAGCATTTGTAAAAGCGTATTTTTCAGAGTAGCTTCAATGGGTGCTTCAGGATTTTTTATTACCTCAGATCTTTGCAGGCCGGTTACTTTTTCAAAAACCATTCTGGTAATTTGATCTGCTTCACCGGATGGAAGTAGGTTTTTTAATTCTCGTAAAAATTGTCTGTATAATTCACCGATCGTCATTACAGCAAACTTAATTTATTTTTCAATGCTTACATTTGCGTGCTTGACTACTGATG
>CANHMN010000098.1 GCA_947461645.1 Chitinophagaceae bacterium
CCGGTTCTAACGGATCCACCGGTACCTGAAGCGGTAAACAATGAAGTACCCGATTCAAAACCTTCTGATGCCAACGTAACAGGTGGTACTGATGGATCAAAGAAATTAGGGAAGGCACTTACATCCAACAAATATCCATTACCGGCACAGGCTGAAGCTGACCAGTTGGCCTGGAACTCAGTTAAAGTAATGTTGGTTCCTGAAGTAGGAACTGGTGCTGCAGGGATCGAAGTCATTTGTGCTCCCGACAAAGGTAAAGTCGATAAATAGGAAACGTTGTTGTTGCCACTTCCGTTATAAGAATAAATCTTATAATTATAATTGGTAGCATCAATTAGTGATGAAACTATAAATGTTGTGTCGGCTCCAAAAAAAACAACCGTTGCATTACCCAAAGTAGCACCTATGCTGTACTCGGTTCCTGAAACAGGATCAGCATCAGGCGCAGTCGCACCTGAAGACCTTAACACCAAATAACCTGAAGGTACCGTTGTAGCATTTCTCCAGTTCAATGTCATGCCATTACAAGTAATGTTACTGAACGATAAACTTGTAGGTTGAGCAACAGGAGCTGAAGCAAATGTTGTAGCACTTGCTGATGGTGCTGCATTGATTAAATATGCATAGGTAGAATCATTAACCCCATTCCAAGAATAAGGAATGATGGCGTAAGTGTATTGTGTGTTTCCTGTCAATCCGGTTGAAGACAGAGAAGTTAAAGCGGTAGAAGACAAAATTGTTGTACCTGTTGCAGCAACTGGCGCTTGTCCGTTAATGTTGGTTATTCCAGGAACTTCAGGGAAGGCTGAGCGCAATACCAAATATCCGTTAACTGCACTCGGATTGTTCGCAAAAGTAGCTGCATTCCAAGAAAGGTTTATTTGTGTTCCACTTATAGGAGTTGCTGCCAATGAAGTTACGTGAGCCAATGGAGATGAGGCAAGCGTAAAGAAACTTGACTGTGGGCTCAAAGCCAAAGAACCACCTGCATTTACAGCATACCCTGCAAAGAAGTATTTGGTCATTGGTTGAAGATCAGAACGAATATGTGAGAACGCCCCCAAAGATGTTCCACCTTCATCCAAAGTATTGTTGGTGATGTTTACAGGAGATGAAGTGCTGTACACAGTACCTCTCTGAACAATATCTGCACCACCATCCGTATCCAATGTTGCTCCCAATACAGCGCTTGTAGCCGAAATAGCGCTTACCGTTGAAGCCGAAAGTGATGGTGGAGCAACTGTTGAAGTTGTTCCTGATGCGGTTGGTGCAGATGCTGTAAGATAATTATATGTACCTGCATTTACACCATCCCAGGTATAAGGTACCAATAAGAAATTATAGGAAGTACCTGATGCAAGTCCTGTTGCACTAGCAGAAACAACATCTCCTCCAATATTTTGATCTACAATGGTTGTGTTTGCTCCTACAGTTGGAGCAGCTCCATTTGCTCCAGTAAAACTTGGCGTATTAGGTGCGGTTGCAACCATTAAAATATATCTCTTGGCTGTTGCTCCAGATGCAGGAAATTCTGCCGAAGACCAGTTCAAATCCAGCTGGCTGGAAGAGAAAGGAATGGTTGACAAAGAACTCGCCTGAACGGTTGGAGGATTGGAAAGGGTATAGAAGTTATTTTCCGCAGACAATCCGGTACCTTCTGCATTAACAGCATAACCTCTGAAGAAGTAACGTGTTTCCGGAGCAAGTGTTCTTGTCTGTGTAAACGAACCGACTGTTGCACTTGCATCTGCCTGAGCATTATCGGTTGCGGTAACTCCTGCAGAAGTTTTGTAGGCGATACCTCTTTCAGTAATCGAGGGAGTTGAACCTACTGAAGTTACACTGACAGTTAAATCTGCACTATTGTTTGTAACATTAGAGAATGTAGGAGCATTAAACGAAGGTAGGACAGATTGTGACGTTGTAACAAAGATAACATTTGAAGAATTTGAGGAATTGGCTCCTATTGAATTTAGATTATAAGTATAAGGAATCCCTCCAGTTAAATTGTTAAAAACATAGGATGAGCCTAAGGGATTGTTAACATTAAGCACTTGTGATCTAAAATCATCAATAATCCATGCCTCTGCAGCATTGTCATTTCTAAGTGTGATTCTGATACGAAGTCTACTTACAGAAGGAAGACCAGTTATTGAAATTGTTGACAAACCACTTGCATCTATTAATGCTCCAGAACCTACGGTTTGAAATATAGTAGGTGTAATATCCCCATCATATGTGGCGGAGGCAATAGCAGTAGAATTTGTGAATGACCAACGAACATTACTATTACCTCTTAATACTAAAGTGTTAAACCAATTTACTCCGTTATCAGGACTAATTTCAACAATAACACTATCAGTAGCATCAAGTCCATTTCCAGTTGATGTTGCATAAGACAAAGCTGCTAATCGGAAACTAAATGAAAGGTTTGTAAGCGAAGACGTGTTTATAGCCGAAGAAGTTAAACTAGTTCTTCCATTATTCACACCATATCCATATGAACCTGATGCAGCCAAAGTAGCGGAAGAGGGATCACCTCCAACGTTGGTTCCTGTTAAAAAGCTTCCACCAGTACCGTTGGCTGTAAATAGCGACATGGAGTTTTCAAAACCCTCAAAAATATTCAATGATAATGATGTGCTGTTTGCACAACTTGCCGTTCCGTTCCAGTTGGCAGTAAAAGTATTGGAAAAAATATCGGTTGCTGCAGTAGCCGTTAGCGCTGAAGGAGCTAATGTAGCAGTAGAGCCTGTCAATGGCGATGGCGTTAAATAAGATATAGATGAACCACTTCCATTGTAACTGTATATTTTAAAATTATTGGTTGTTCCATCTGTAAGTGAAGAAAGCGTAAAAGAAGTGCCAGAACCCACATAAGCTACTGTTGCATTGCCTATGGTTTGACCAACGGTATAAGCGGTCGTTGAAACAGGATCTGTATTTGGCGCTGTGCCTCCGGTTGTTCTCAATACGATATATCCATCTGGACTTGGAGATGCAGCCGTCCAGTTTACTGTCATACCATTACAGGTAAGTGAAGTGACATTATAATTGGTAGGCTGAGCTGTTGGAGCAGCTGTAATATCTTGAGTCAAAGTAGTGAAAGTAAGGTTTGAACCATAACTTACACCAACAGAGTTTACCGCAAATGCCCGTATATTGTAGGTAGTAGACAAAGAAAGACCATTTAAATTGGCTGTAAATGCACCGGTACCGCCAGTTGCATCAATTATTAATCCGCCACCTGTTGTGTTGGTTGTATCTGAAATGGCGCTTGTACTATAAACAAGACCTCTTCTGGTAACTGTGGCACCGCCATCGGCAGATACATTACCACCAGAAACTGCGGTAGTACCGTTAATAGAAGAAGCTGCAGTTGTTGTTACAGTTGAAACCACCGGTCCGTTGGAGGCAGTTACTGAAGCCCAGCTGCTACCTACCCTAACTCCATCAATTACAACTGACGGAGCAGCATTAGCAGTACCCTGGCGTAAACCGAACCTGTCTATAGTAGTAGCATCAGAGTTTGCAGTAGTTAAAGGTCCTATTGTAGGGGTTGGCTCTGAAGCACCCAAAACCGGATTAATGAAAAAGCTCAGCGCATCATCCTGTGCATTAGGATTATAAGTATACTTTAAAACGACTAAATAGGTTGTACCGAAAGCCCTTTCGGTTGTTTCATATGTCGTAGTTCCGGTTGATTTGGAAATACCGGTAACAAATCCGGTTCCACTAGATCTTGCATAAAAACGAACCGTATATGCTGTGCCACTCATTAAAGTAAAAAAGTAGTCACCAGTAGCCTGTGTAGAATTTACTCTCATTAAGAAAGAAATGTAGGCGCTTCCGGTAGTGATTGCAGGAGAAAAGGCTCTGCTGATATCCTCACCCGAAGTGGTAAGGGTAGCTGCATTACCAACACCACTGGCAGGTGATCCGGAATAAGTTAAACCGGGGGTAGTTACAGTTATTATAGGATTTGCACTTGTACCTACCACAACAAAGCCGTTAGAGGTAAGCGCTGTTCCGGACGTATAACTGAAATCCTCAGTTAAAATCTGTGCTGCAACTTTGTTGGCGGATGTTAATGCCGCAAACAAAGTCATAAGAACTGCAAACAACCAATTAAATGAGGTTGGTTTTGAATAGCTTTTCGCTTTCATACACAATTGTTTTTTGTTTTTTTGTGAGTAACGACGGGCCTTTTAGCACGCCGGTGTTGTTATATTAGTGTGATAAAATTTCAGTTGAATTCTAGTTCGTGAAAAAAGCGTTCAAAAATACACAAATTGTTTAGTAAATGTTAAACCTTTATTTCAATAATCATAATTTTTCGAGGGGTTTTTTCTGAACTAAATGACGCGATTTTTCCCCAAAATAATGGTGAAAATTAACCTCTCTTTTTCAGTTGCAAAAGTAGGTGCGAGTTCGGCTCCCCTTTTCCATACCAATGTTACCAAATCATTAATATTCTCTTCCGCTTACCTAACCTTTTGTGACTTTATACATATATATACATGCAAGGATAACAGTCCTTGCTTTCCGTTGGTACCAATACCAGAAGTTTGATCCATGGTAGGATGAAACTTGCAAAAAGACAATTAATTTTTTAAAACACCTAGATTTCTATTTCAAATCAATGATAACCAATGCAATAGCTATAATTACTTAATTATATATTAACAAAATATTGCTTTTTTCTAAAAAATGGAGAATATCCGTACGTAAATCCAATTGGGCAATTTATGGTATGGCAGAATCGGTAAATGGAAGGTTGTTTTATTTCAGATCAGATTACACAGACGCTTCGTTTATACTATGCAAATAGGCATCAATTACTAACTTTTTATCATATTCCCGTATAACTTTTTGACGAGCCTTTTTGCCCATGTCAATTCTATTTTCTTGCGGTAATTCAATAATACGAAGCATTTTATCGGCAAGATCTTCCGCATCCGCCACCTTGCACAAATAACCCGTTACGCCATCTTCCACAATCTCCCTACAACCCGTTGTGTCACAAGTTATACAAGGTCGCTCCATACTGGAAGCTTCCAATAACACATTGCTCGTGCCCTCTCTGTATGATGGAAGCACAACCGTGTCCGATGAGGCTATATAGCTTCTCACATCTAGTATCTCACCTACATAATTGATAACACCCTCATCCACCCACGCTTCCAGCTGTTCGGCTGTAATGGTGTTTCCTTTTAGGTTCTGTGTCCACAAGGGCCCTATTACCCGGAACAAAACATGTTGATGCTGCTTTCGCACTATTCTTGCTGCTTCCACAAACTCAACAATGCCTTTGTCTTTCAACAACCTTCCAATATAAAGAAACACAAAAACCTCTTTATCGAAGACTTTTTCAGCAGGAGAAAAATGAACATAATCAATTCCCGATCCGGGTATCAACTGAGTAGATTGGTGATGCAAAAATCCGTGCTTCAAAAACAAATCTCTGTCATCGGTATTTTGAAAAAAAATACGTGCTGTTTTTTTGAGAGAAAAACGATATAAGGAGCGTGCAATTTTATACGCAATGTTGTTGCTTGCAAACAATGGTCCTATTCCGGTGATGTTTGTTATAGTGGGAATACCCAACCATCGGGTTACCAAATTGCCCCAGATGGCAGGCCTAATGGTAAATGTAAGGCAAATATCCGCCTTCAAGTCCTTCATCGCTTTTTTAAGCCTGAGCATGTACCTGAAAATATGAAACGGATTTTGTGAGCTGCTCTTCACGTCTATGACCTGTAATCCCATTTTTTCTGCAGCTTGCAGTTGTTGAGAAGTTCCGGTTGTCAATACGGTCACCGTATGTCCCTGCTCCATCAATACCTGAGTTAGCTTACTCCTTACCGTTAGGGTAGAAATAATGTTGTTTTCCAGTATGACAATGTTCAGCTTCATTATACAAAAATAAAAAATCAATTCATATTGCTACCTTGATTGGATTTTGCAGCAGAGAGATAAACCTTTTGATACCAAACTTCCATGCTAAATAACGTCCATAACATTTTCGCTCTTTTCTCAGCAGGTATTCCTTTTGGATTATTCAAGAGGCGATAAAGAAATGGTTGATTGACTAATGTTTTGTTCAGTGCGTTGGACGAAGTTAGATAATCATTTATCATGTCTTTCAACTGATTATCTACCCAGTGCTTCAACGGAACTTCAAAACCACGCTTGGGCTGATCTACAAGCTCTTCCGGTAGGTATGTTGATGCTAATTTTCTCAACAACACTTTAGTATTGCGGCCATTTACTTTAAACTCGTCATTGAGTGATGACGCATATTCCAAAAGGCTTTTGCACAAAAAAGGACTTCTGCCTTCCAAAGAATTTCGCATGGTTGCAATATCCATCTTCACCAATACATCATTGAACAAAAACAAATCAAAATCGAGGTTCATGATTTTTTTTAACCCCGACATTGGTGAAGCATTGATTTGTTGAAAATCATCTTGCATCTCTTGTAAATAGTCTTTCTCATCGGCCAACAAGAAATGCTGGTAATCTTCAAATATATCGACGCCCGATGACAAATATACCTGAAGATTTTTTTGAGCAGCGAGCGACAAGGTTCGGTAAAACTGATTGTACATTGTTCTTTTTCGGTGCGAAACCGGCAGAAGTTGTTTTAACAATCCGGCACCTCCCGAAACTAAAGGATGTTGAGCAAAAAA
>CANHMN010000099.1 GCA_947461645.1 Chitinophagaceae bacterium
AAAGATCTGGGGAGTGCAGGATGGCTTATTGCCGCATGGCTTATTACCGGACTCATGACACTTATCGCAGCCATAAGTTACGGCGAATTAAGTGGGATGTTTCCTAAAGCAGGAGGTCAATATGTTTACCTAAAAGAGGCCTACAATCCATTGGTTGGATTTTTATATGGTTGGAGCTTTTTCTCTGTTATTCAAACAGGTACGATTGCGGCAGTTGCAGTAGGCTTTGCTAAGTTTGCCGGATATTTTTTTCCTGCATTGGCTTGGGAAGACATCAATACCATTAACGTCTTAGGTCTGAGTATTCACTACGCTCAATTGGTTGCTATTGTATTGATTGTGTTGCTTACTTTCATCAACACGAAAGGAGTTCAAACCGGAAAAATCATTCAAACCATATTTACATCAACCAAACTCATTTCACTTTTCGGATTGATTATTGCTGGCCTTGTTTTTTTCAACTCAAGTATTTGGGATGCCAACTGGAAAAATCTATGGAGCATGCAAAAACTCACACAAGCAGTAGACGGATCAATAAATTATGAACCCTTGATTGGTGGAGTAGCTTTGGGTGCTGTTGCCAGTGCCATGGTTGGAAGTATTTTTAGTAGTGATGCGTGGAACAATGTAACATTTATTGCCGGCGAGGTAAAAAATCCAAAAAGAAATATCGGATTGAGTTTGTTGCTGGGCACTTTGATTGTGACCTTTATATACATCATGATGAATGTAGTTTATTTGGCTACAGTCCCCTTAAATGAACTTGCTTTTGCAAAAGACAATCGCGTTGCATTAAGCGCATCGGAAGCCATTTTTGGAAGCAGCGGCACCATGATCATCGCAGTAATGATTATGATTTCCACCTTTGGCTGCAACAATGGATTGATTCTCGCAGGTGCAAGAGTATATTATACTATGGCGAATGATGGACTGTTTTTTAAAAGTGCAGGTAAATTGAATAATAATGTTGTGCCCGCCTGGGCGCTTTGGATACAGTGTGCAATGGCATCTGCTTTGTGTTTAAGCGGTAAATATGGCGACTTGCTAGATATGGTTTCTTTTGTTGTTGTTATTTTTTATGTACTTACTATCGCTGGTATTTTTATTTTAAGAAAGAAATATCCTGAAATGGAAAGGCCATATAGAGCATTTGGGTATCCTGTTTTGCCCTTCTTATATATTTTAATGGGAATCAGTTTTTGTGTGTTGCTAATAATGTATAAGCCACAGTTTACTTGGCCAGGGTTAATTATTACGCTAATTGGAATTCCATTGTATTATTTAGCAGTCAAATCAAAAAGCAATCCTTCCGCTGTTGAATAAGTGTTTCAACAAAAGTTAATTCTAACTCTTAAAATCAACGTTACAATAAATAAATACTTTAAAAAATAAAATAGCTGAAATAAATGAAACCCTACTCATTGGTTATACACGGAGGTGCCGGAACCATTCTAAAATCTGACATGACCCCCGAATTGGAAAACGCCTACATCAATGGTCTTGAAGAATCGCTTAATGATGGCTATAAGTTATTGGAAAAAGGAGGCACTGCGGTTGATGTAGTGCGAGCAGCCATTACCGCTCTTGAAAACAATGTACTTTTTAATGCAGGCCGAGGTTCTGTTTTTACCAAGAAAGGGGTTCAGGAAATGGATGCAGCAATCATGAGTGGTTCCGATTTGGCAGCAGGAGCTGTAACAGGAGTGCGCAATGTGATGAATCCTATTGAACTTGCATACGAAGTGATGATGAACAGTAATCATGTTTTTTTAAGCGGAAAAGGAGCAAATGATTTTGCCATCAAGCAAGGATTAAAACTTATGCCCGATGATTATTTCTTTTCAAAATTCAGGTATGACCAATGGAAAGAAATCAGGGACAGTGACAATTATTACCTTGATCACACCCATCAGGATATTACAGAGTTGATGAAAGATAAAAAGTTTGGTACTGTTGGTGCAGTTGCCTGTGATGTTCATGGTAACATTGCTGCTGCAACAAGTACTGGGGGTATGACCAATAAAAAATACGGCAGAATAGGTGATAGCCCTGTTATAGGTGCAGGAACCTATGCCAACAACCTCACTTGTGCCATCAGTTGTACCGGTCATGGGGAGCCTTTCATTAGAGCTGTTGCCGCGCATGATGTAAGCTCACTTATGGAATACAAAGGATTATCCTTGCAAGATGCCATGCAAGAAGTAGTTCACCATAAATTGATTAACCTAAAAGGCGAAGGTGGAATGATTGGTGTTGATGCCAATGGTAATACTGCCATGGTTTTCAACAGTGCCGGAATGTACAGAGCCATGCAAAAAAGTAACGGCGAAAAAGTTATTGGTATTTACAAAGACAATATTTAAATAGGGTTAAATTTTCTGTTGCAGAATATTTTAAGATGAAAAAATTTGCGGTTTTGGTTGCAGGGGGTTCAGGAACCAGAATGAATAGTTCTGTTCCCAAGCAATTTCTCGAACTTAAGGGTAAGCCGGTTCTTTGTCATACCATTTCCGTTTTTTTGAATGCTTATTCTGATATCCAGATTGTATTGGTTTTGCCTAAAACATTTTTGGAAGAAGGACAAAATATTATTCAAACTCATTTTCCTGAATTCTCCAATTTTACTATTGTGGAGGGCGGTGACACCCGCTTTCATTCGGTTAAAAATGGTTTGAACAAAGTTGAACATGACAGCATTGTTTTTGTTCATGATGCCGTTAGATGCTTGCTTACCGAAAAATTGATTCATCGCTTATTCGATACGGCTTTAGAAAAAGGCAATGCAGTGCCGATGGTTTTGTCGAAAGATAGTGTTAGGATTGTAGAAGTGAGTGGTAACCGAACAATAGACAGAAACAAACTAGCACTGATACAAACGCCACAGGTTTTTAAAAGCGAGGCGCTGCTTAATGCTTTCAAAGCCGATTACAGAGAATCTTTTACAGATGAAGCATCGGTTGCAGAAGCAGCAGGAATTTCTATTCATCTTATACCCGGTGAAGAAAATAACCTAAAAATCACACGGCCTATCGATTTGGTTGTTGCGGAACAATTGCTTTCCCAGCCTACAAAATAGGGTGTCTTTTATCGCTTGAAAATTTTTAAAGGCCAAGGGAGGTTGTTCCATTTCACGAATGGATAAGATTGGTTATTGTCGGCAAACTTTTCGTAGAAATAGGAAACGCCGGGAAGATCAGATCCTTCAAAGTCGAAGCACAGTCCTTGTGCAGAAAACTCCTGAAAAATGTTATCGTACAAAAAATAATTGGCTAATAATTTCTTGCCTTTTTCAGTAACTGTGGATGCCAAATTATAGATTCTTTTTTCGTCCTTGATCAATAAAACAATAGCGAGCAATTCCTGGGTCGAATCCTCTTTTACTTCTCTGACAATAGTTCTGCCTTTTTGTTGGTATTGCCTGCTAAGGCTCTTGAACCTTTCAAAAGTTTGGTTTGAAATGCCATTGAATCTGTTGCCGTAGGTTTTTTGATAAAAGTTGATAGCCCTATTGGTATCATCAGACACCTGGTATTTCATGTTGAACTTCTTCAATCGGTTTAATCGTTCTCTGATGTATGGTTTGTAATTGTTGAAAGTTTTTTCATATTCACTTTCCAACGACATAATAAAATTGTTTCTTGCTGCAACAGTACAATTAAAGTTGCTACTAAAGTTGCCATAGTTGAGTGAAATTTCAGCAAACTTAAAATGCATGGCAGCAGCATTGATAAATTGTTGGACAACTATATCAGATAAGGGCTTTGTTGAAAATATACCGCTTTGCTGTACAAATGGCGGTTGGTAGAGATAATTTATGCCCCACTTTGATTTCCAACAAAGAGGCATGACTGATTCGTAGTCGTTTAACACCAAAGCGTCCCAGTTAACTGCAAGGGCATCAAGGTATTCAGCTTCAGCGTACAAAAGTGCATGATCGCTTTTGCTGATGCAATGGTTCCATTTTACTTTGTCAATCTCGCTATGTAAAAGGTGCTTCAGCATTTGCTATAAGGGACTTTGAGGAAAAATACTTTTCAATGAAATAGATTGAAGATTTATGCTGAATGACATGGTTCTTATTACTTTCTTGTTTGCATAAACGGAATTTACATAATTTTTGAATGATTTGCTGTACAACAATGGAAAATAAATGTGCACACAGTCATTAAAAAAAGAAAATTCAACACCTGCATCATACAACAATTTTTCTGTTTCTGCATTTTCGCGCCAGCATAAGTCATTTGTACCTAGGTCTGCAAATAAACGTAGTGGAAGTTTAAAAGGCAATACAGATAAAGGATTGAATTGGTCTGGTACAGTAGATGAACAATTCATGGCAACTAACCAATTATCAGTTCTGCCAATTTTATTGCTTAGCAAGTCTGTTCTGATTTTAAAACCACCATCTTTCATCATGATTTGTTGGCTTCCCAATCCCTCGAATTCATTTCTGCCCAAAAACCAATTGTTGTAAGTATAGTCTTCATAACCATTTGCACCTGTCATATTGAGGTGGTAGCGATCAGTTGTAAATTGAAGTGTTGAAACATCGGACTTAAGGTATTGGAATTTTCCAGCAAAAAACCTCAACCAAAAGCCGCCTTTCTTTTCATAATTGAAAAAGCTGTTTGCCGTTAAAGAAATGCGTGCAAAATCTTTCCCTTTTTCAACATTGAACAAAGCCTGGTATGGATATAGTTTTCTGTTGTTTTCAATCCCATACCTGATTAAATGAAAAGCATTGTTTTTCACCGGGAAAGCAATTAAATCTTTGTTGTTGATGGTGTCCCTTGAAAAAGAAAGGTTAGATTCTGATATGAAATAACTTTTAAACAAAAGGTAGCGATTGATGGAGCTTCTTTCATCTTTGGGATTAAATATCAGTTTAACCTCAGGTGATATTTTTGAAAAAAACAAATTTTGCTTGTTGTTGGATGAATCGGTATATGTTCCATTTGTAAAATGAGAAAAAGAAACGGAGCTCTCTATTCTTTTTATTTTTTTATCTGGATAAGAGGTAAGGCTTACTCTTCCCATACCACCTAATTTCTTACTTGTGTTCCCGAATAGGGGTATAGCAAAATAATTAAATCGAGGTAGGGGAAGTGTGTAGTTGTGAAGTAATACTCCACCCATTAATCCATCATAGTTGTTGTAGCCAACAATTGGCATAATAAACAGATGGTTGTATTTTTCAGTATCTTTTAAAGAAAAAAAAGTCATTGGTTTAAATGCTTTTTTCTTTTTAACAAGTTCGAGTCCCTTGGTGTCTAATAGTTTGAAATAGAAATCTGATCTTCCGGGAAGATACTGTTCTAGAATAAATTTGAAATCTTCAGGATAAGGGTGTTTGAATTTCCATGTTTCAAAATACTGACGCATCATGTTGTCGAATGCGGCTTGTCCCAATTCTGCCGCAATTTTTTGCATCCAACTTGCTGCTTTTTGATAGGCAATCAATCCGTAATTAATCGCAGTAAACTTTTCAGAAGAAGTTGAAATTGGTTGGTCGTTTTTCGATTGGCAAACTGTTTTCAATATTAAGCCTTCAAAATCTTCAGGTATTCTTTTCCTTAAAAAGGAAGGTAAATCATTAAGAGAAGAGTTGGTGTTCTTCTGTTGTTGATATCTCTTGTCATAGTACGTATTCGTCCCTTCATCCATCCATGGGAATTCTCGTTCATTGCTTCCCAATATGCCGTAGAACCAATTGTGGCCTACTTCATGATGAATAAGATTGTCTAACTCTTTTATTGTACTAGCTTTTTCAATTAATGTTACCATAGGGTATTCCATTCCACCCCAGTTAGGAAGTTTGCTTTCTACTACACTTACTTTTGAATAGGGGTATTCTCCAATCCATTTGCATTTGGTGAGTATTGCATTTTTCAGACAGCTCATTCCAATTTTCCAGATTCCTGATTTATTTGAATAATGAAATAGCTGGGTTTCAATTATTTTTCCGGAAGGCAACACCATTGTATCTTTCTCCACTTCAAAATCTTTGTCTGCAAACCATGCAAAGTCATGTACATTATTTTGAACAAACCTGTAAACACTTGTATCATTAGCGGTTGTTAAACTAATGCACTCGCCGGTTGAAGCTATCTTGTATGCTGATGGCAGCGTTATAGTCACATCGAATTCTCCAAATTCACTGTAAAATTCACCTTGGTCTAAATAAGGAATAGCATGCCATCCATTTTTATCGTAAACAGCTGGCTTTGGGTACCATTGGGCAATTTGATAAGTTTGATCAATATGTCCAGATCTAGAAAATACATCAGGTAATTTGGTGTAAAAGGGTGTTGTTATGCAAATTTTATTTCCGGGTAAAAGATTTTCAGGCAGTATAATTTCTATGATATCAGGGTTGTTGCCTACGATAGAATGCTTAGCATTTTTATGGTCTACTTCAAAATCAAGTTTACTAATGTAGCCTTTTGAATTTTCATTGGAAAAATAAAAATCAGTATTTCCGTTTTCAAGCAGTTGCTCCGAAAATGCTGTGCGGTCGTTGCTATATGCATTTGGCCACAAATGAAATATTACCTTACTTAAAGTATCAGGAGATTCGTTGAAGTAATCAATAGAAACAAAGCCAATAATTGAATGTGTCGAATCGTTGAGTATAGCACTGATCTTGTAATTTACTTTTTGTTGCCAATAGTTATTGGGCTGTGCAT
>CANHMN010000100.1 GCA_947461645.1 Chitinophagaceae bacterium
AGCCCATTGCTTTTCATGCATTTTCAGCAGATGATTGAACGACTTTCTTATCAATATGGCGGAGGGGAATTTGTTGCACCTGCGCAAAGACTGGTTGATTTTTGCTCCGGAAAAACCTCTGCAAATCTGCCAGCCAACTCCTACCTTCCAGGGTTAAATAGTGTTAACCTCCATGAATTTTTGCCCGATTTTATTCGTCATACGCTTGCAGAAGGGCTAAAAAAGTTTGGAAAGAAAATGAAAGGTTATTACACCAATGATGCTATTTTGGTTGCTACTGAGAGCCGAACATCAAGTCCGGTAAGAGTTCCGAGAGATCCTGTGAATTTTGAGCATCCGCAGTTGAATAATTTCTATCCTTGCGGAGAAGGTGCCGGATATGCCGGCGGTATTGTAAGCGCTGCTATGGACGGAGAAAAACTTGCTGCGATTATTGGTGAAAAATACGTTAAAAATTAATCGTCCGTTATAGGCTTTCTTTCCATTTCACTTACTTTTACGCCCTAATTTCCTACTCACATGCACTTACTCACACTAGACTCCATTAAAAAACATTTTGAATCTCAAAAAGCTGTTGATGACATCAGCTTCAATGTTGACCAGGGGAAAATATTTGGATTACTTGGCCCCAATGGAGCGGGAAAAACAACTTTAATAAGGATGATTACCGGGATTTTTTATCCAGACAGTGGAAGTATTTTTTTCAAAGGCAACCCCTTTAATCCGGAGAGCGATGCCCGAAAAATAGGCTATATGCCAGAAGAAAGAGGTCTTTACAAAAAAATGAAAATCGGAGAGCAGGCCTTGTACCTCGCGCGATTGAAAGGAATGAGCAGGGCTGATGCCATGGCAAACATCAAAAAGTGGTTTGTAAAGTTAGAAATGGAAAGCTGGTGGAACAAGAAAGTAGAAGACCTCAGCAAGGGAATGAGTCAAAAGCTGCAGTTTGTAACAACGGTACTTCATGAGCCTGAATTGATTATTCTTGATGAGCCTTTCAGCGGATTAGATCCCGTTAATGCCAATCTGATTAAAGATGAAATTTTCAATCTGGCTAAAAACGGAGCTACGATTATTTTCAGCACACACCGAATGGAGCAAGTTGAAGAAATATGCGACAAAATTGTGCTTGTCAACAAAGGCAAAAAAATTCTCGATGGTTCTGTTCACCAAATCAAACAGGATTTCAAAGAAAATATTTTCAGTATCGGCGGCAACATTATTCCCGAACACTTGATGACACACATTTTCGAATTGGTGAAATTCAACCCTGGGAACATTTTGGTTAAACTCTCCGAAGAAACCACCAATAATGATGTGTTGAATTACTTTATTCGTCAGGACGTAAATATTCAATCCTTCAATGAAGTATTGCCTTCATTAAATGAGATTTTCATCAGGCTGGTAGAAGACACTTCCGCAACCACAAGGAAATTTGAACATTAATTTCATTAACACCCATTTACTTACTTCTTTCAACATAACCAACATGAACAAAATCGGAATCATTTTCAGTCGAGAGTACCTTTCAAGGGTAAAAAAGAAATCTTTTTTGCTTACTACCATCGGTGTTCCTTTGGTAATCATGGTGTTCTATGCCCTTATCATTTACCTTTCACTAAGCGACAGCGATGAAAAGCAAAAGATAGCCGTTATTGATGAGGCCGGATTGTTGTCAACCATAACCGATCGCCCCAAATCTTCTACTGAATTGGTTTTTATTAAAAATGAAAGCGAAGCATCTTTCTTAAAAAAATACAAGACCGACGGCTATGATTATTTTCTATACATTTCTAATGACAGTACTTCAAAAAAAAGATATCATCTGCACAGCAGTTCTGCGGCTAGTTTAACTACCATGAGTGATATAGAAGATCTGATCAACAATGCTGTTCGCAACAAGCAACTTATAGCCAATGGGGTTGATCCTCAATTTTTCGATAAAGCCACCGCCGAAGTCGAACTTGAAAATACCATTGATACCGAAAAAGGTGCTAGGCAAAATTTTGCAGGCATCTCGTACGCTGTTTCATTTGGTTGCGGATTTCTTATTTACATGATGATGGTGATTTACGGAACTCAAGTAATGAGAGGTGTTACAGAAGAAAAAACAAACCGTGTTGCCGAAGTGATGGTGAGTTCTGTAAAACCTTTTCAGTTAATGATGGGTAAAATACTGGGCATCGGCGCAGTTGGACTTACTCAATTCGGAATATGGATCATTTTGTTGCTTTCCATGCAGAGTATTCTTCCTTTTTTGTTTCCGGACTTGATGCAACAGGTTTCTTCAGGTGCGGTTGAAGGACAATCAGAAAAAATGGCTGTTGTTGCAGAAGTGTTCAACGGCTTTTCTTCTCTTCCGATTACAAAAATCATTTTATCTTTTGTCTTCTATTTTCTGGGAGGATTTTTGACTTACGCTTCCATTTTCGCTGCAGTTGGCAGCGTGGTAAGTGAAGACCAACAAGAAGCGCAACAACTGGTTTTTCCGGTGTTGATGCCTATCATAATTGGTTTTGTAATCATGTCGAAAGCGGTAAATGACCCCAACAGTACTGAAGCAGTTTTTGGCAGTATTTTTCCACTGACTTCGCCAATCGTAATGATGGGAAGGATTACCTACGATGTACCTCTTTGGCAAATGGCCACTTCCATGTTGCTTTTGGTTTTATCTTTCTTCTTCTTTACCTGGATTACAGCAAAAATTTACAGAACAGGAATTTTGATGTATGGAAAAAGACCCGGCTGGAAAGAAATGATCAAATGGGGTTTTAGGAAATCATAAGAGCTTTTAAACAATGTAGTAAAATTAGAAGGAGACTTTTACATTTACCTATTGTTGTGTAATGGTCTTGCTCAATTGTTCTGCGCTCGACAAGAACTCTTTCCATATTTCTTCAACCACTTCACTAGCAGGTTGAATCGCGCAAAGCATAGCAGCCACCTGGCCAATTTCGAGCTCGCCTTCCTCAAGGTTTCCCTCAAACATACCCAGTTTGGCACGACCTCTTCCCAACAACTGTTTCAATTCCTCTATTGAAGCACCATTAGATTCCGCTTCGGCAACTTGCTGATAAAATTTATTTTTTAATAGTCTAACGGGCGTTAATTTTTTTAACGACAATACCGTATCGCCTTCGTTTGAACCAATGATCAGGTTTTTGAAATTGATGTGGCTTGAAGCTTCAGGAGTGGCAACAAAGCGGCTGCCTATTTGAACACCAGAAGCACCAAGCGCAAATGCCGCCAACATTTGTTTGCCTGTTGCAATGCCTCCTGCTGCAATAACGGGAATAGAAACAGCATCAACCACTGAAGGTATAAGAACCAATGTGGTGGTTTCTTCTCTTCCGTTGTGTCCTCCTGCTTCAAAACCCTCCGCAACCACTGCATCGCAGCCTGCTTCCTGAGCTTTGACAGCAAATTTGCTGCTGCTGATAACATGCACCACTTTTATCCCCTCCTCTTTAAGGCGTTGGGTGTAGGTTTTTGGATTGCCTGCAGATGTAAAAACAATTGGTATTTTTTCTTCTATGATGGTTTGAATGTGTTCTTCCACATTCGGATACAACAAAGGCACATTTACTCCAAAGGGCTTATCTGTAGCAGCTTTGCATTTTTGTATGTGATCCTTCAATACATCGGGATACATGCTACCGCTGCCTATAAGACCTAAGCCACCGGCATTACTGACTGCACTCGCCAATCTCCAACCGCTTGCCCAAATCATTCCACCCTGAATAATCGGGTAACGAATGTCGAACAGTTGGGTGATATTGTTTTGATATGTTGACATGAAAAATATAAAATCAGGAGCGGCTTCCTCCTAAATCAATTGCTGTGTTATCACCAATGTTTAGGTTTCTACTTACCCCCTTTACTTCAGCATCGTTTCCAATCAATGAATTATTTAAAACAATTTCGAAAAGGTTGGAATAGGCGCCAATAATAGAATCTTTGATAATTCCATGGTTGATGCTGGTATGTTCCCCAATCGCAACATTTGGACCGATTACTGAATTTTTGATTACACAACCCTCTCCAATACTTACCGGAGGTATGATGATGGTATTTTGAAAGGGATTGCTTTCATTGACATTGCCTCCGAACTTTTTAAGCAGAATAGCATTTGACTCCAGCAACGTTTCTTTCTTTCCGCAGTCGAACCAATTGGATACTTTGAAGTATTTGAACTTGGCACCTTGCTGAATCATGCATTCTAGAGCATCGGTAAGGTTTAAATCGTTATTGCTTTCGGGATTTGTGAGGATTTTTTCCAAACACGCATAAAGAAAATTCGACTCGACAATCTTATATATCCCAACAAGAGCCATGTTGCTTTTAGGTATGGCAGGTTTTTCAACAACGCGGGTAATGAAACCATCTTCATCAATCTCCGCCACACCAAAATTGCGGGGATCATCTACTTTTTTAACGCCAAGCATGGAGTGAGGCTCATTTAATACCTGCTTCAAATCATATTCTGCAATGGTATCCCCCAAAACAATAAGCACTTGTTCGCTTCCTACAATATTTTTGGTTAGCTCTACGGCATGCCCTGTTCCGTGTCGATCGGTTTGAGTTACAAAATGACAATTCAGGTTCGGGTAATTGTCCTGGATGTAGTCCTGTATTTTTTCCCCGAGGTATCCGATGATAAAAATGAACTCCTTTATACCTGCATCTTGGAGCTGATCAACAATGATGCTTAAAATGGTTTTACCGGCCAAAGGAATGAGTGCCTTTGGCTGTGTATATGTATGCGGACGAAGTTTAGTCCCTGCACCTGCTACCGGTATTATCGCCTTCATTAAAAAATTGTTTCGGGCGGTGAAATTAGGCTATTTTGAATAAAATATTCAGGTGTTTTATGCACAATTCCTACTGATTGTTACGCTACAACAGCTTGAAATAAACAGTCGGTATTCGGTGTAAAAAACTTCAAGTGCTTATCTTTGTGGCTCAATTTTTACCTATGCATCAAGATTCTGCAGTTTTCAACCTTATTCAACAAGAGCTCCACCGTCAGCGCCACGGTATTGAATTGATTGCCAGTGAAAATTTCACCAGCATCAATGTGATGAATGCCATGGGCTCCGTACTTACCAACAAATATGCTGAAGGCTACCCTGGAAAAAGATATTATGGAGGATGCGAAATTGTAGATCAGGTGGAACAGCTAGCCATTGATAGAATCAAAGCTGTATTCAATTGTGATTACGCCAATGTACAACCTCACAGCGGCGCCCAGGCCAATGCTGCATTGATGCTTGCCATACTTCAGCCCGGCGATAAAATACTCGGACTTGATTTAAGCATGGGCGGGCACCTTACTCATGGTTCTCCAGTAAACTTCTCTGGTAAGTTGTACCAACCCTTCTTTTATGGAGTACAAAAAGAAACCGGATTGATTGACTATGAAATGTTGGAGCAAAAAGCAAGAGCAGAAAAACCCAAATTAATTATCTGCGGTGCTTCTGCTTACAGCAGAGATATTGATTACGTTCGCATAAGAAAAGTAGCTGATGAAATAAATGCCTTTGTATTGTGCGATATGGCTCATCCAGCGGGATTGATCGCCAAAGGACTTTTATCCTCTCCATTTGACCATTGCCATTTTGTTACCAGCACAACACATAAAACACTTCGCGGGCCAAGAGGCGGTATCATTTTAATGAAAAAGGATTTTGAAAACCCATTCGGTCTTAAAGATTTAAAGGGCAACATCAGAATGATGAGCAATCTTTTAGATATGGCTGTTTTTCCAGGAACACAGGGCGGACCTTTAGAACATGTGATTGCCGCAAAAGCTGTTGCCTTTGGGGAATTGCTTTCTGATGACTTCACTACTTACATCACCCAGGTACAGAAAAATGCACAAGCTATGGCTTCAGCATTTGTGAGCCGCGGATACAACATCATAAGCGGTGGTACAGATAACCATTTGATGCTTATTGACCTCAGAAACAAGAACATCACCGGAAAAAAAGCACAGGAAACTCTGGACAGAGCCCATATTACGCTAAATAAAAATGCTGTTCCTTATGATGACAAAAGTCCTTTTGTAACCAGCGGAATCAGAATAGGCGTTCCTGCCATAACAACAAGAGGAATGAAAGAAAGCGATATGGAAATTGTAGCAGCGCTGATAGATCGTGTACTCATGGATATTGATTCTGAAAATACGATTTCTACTGTAAGAAAAGATGTGGCATCCTTGATGGATGGATTTCCGCTTTACCCAGAACTAGCCTAAAATTCAACATCATGATTCAAAGGATACAAACCGTTTGGTTGCTTATGGCTTCAATTGCAATTTTTGCAAGCTTGAAAATACCTTTTTACGCTGGCAATATCTCGACAACGGCTGTTGATGGAACAATTGTCAAAACCTGGACAGAACTGAATGGAATGAGTAATATGATTGCCAATATTCTTACCATTTCCACGGGCGTAATTGCTTTAATCAGTATTTTTCTTTTCAACAACAGGAAATTACAATTGAGGTTTGTTGTTGTATCCATTTTTTTGGAGATTATTCTAATGTTTAATTACGAATCTAACATCAAGAAATTTGTTGA
>CANHMN010000101.1 GCA_947461645.1 Chitinophagaceae bacterium
CATTCCCTATCTCACCGCCTTAAAAAATACCAATGCTTACCCCGAAGCGCAGCAGGTTATGAAAAGCGAAGTGGTTCAATCCGTTTTGAAATCTGCCAAAAATGATGACCTACTCAACTACAAGAAAGTGGCCATTCATTTTTTGTATAACGAATTATCTCCGGCTCAACTTCATGCATATTACCAGGAAATCCAGCGTTTATCCGACACCGTGAAAAGCGAAGGACAAAAGCAACTAGTGTTTGAGTTACAGGCAAAATACCAGTTTGAGCAGCAGGAAAAAAATGAAAAGATCTTGCTTAAAGAAAATGAGATATTGCGTGAAAGTGAGGGTTACAAACGCAAACAGATTTATTTGATACTGATCATTGCTGCTTTTTTAATATCCACCATCGTATTGATTTATTTGAGGGTGCGTCAGCGTTCGCGATTACAGGCCAAAGAGCTTGATGTACAGAAAAAAGAAAATGAAATTCAAAAACAGGAAACGGAATGGGCCTTACAGGAAAAGCTTTACCGCGACCAGTTACTGGAGCAGCAAAAAATAGTATTAACACAAAGCCTTGCCGATTCGGAGGAATTGAAACTAAAAATAAATCAGATTGTAGCCGAGCAGCAACAGGAACGCAGGCAAGAATTGATGGAACAATTTGAAAAAGCGGTGGAGGACCGAACAGGATTAGATAAATTACTGGTACAATTTAACAGCATACACCCGGGTTTTGCATCGGAGCTTCTTCAAAATTATCCGAAACTTACTCAGGCTGATATGCAATTTTGCATACTCTACAGAATGAATTTATCTACTAAAGAAATCTCCGCACTCTTGCATGTAGAGCCACGCAGCATATACGCGAAAAAATATCGCATTATGGAAAAGATGTCATTGGGTGGAGATGATGATTTTGATAAGATTATTTTTAAATCGAGGGTGTGAGATCCGCTGTGATGGCTCAAAGGAAAAGGTTTTAAGAGGTTTAATGTTGTTTGAAAAAGTATAATGCGTAATGGGGGGGGGGGGGGTGATTGTCTTGAGGAGTTTGAGAGGTTTGATTTTGTCTAGAATTTTATTTTGCATTGTATTCTATCAAAGAGATTTTGGATGAAAACCAATAGGCATTAGTATCAACCTTTCCACATCCTCCCACAAGTTCGAACTCAGGCCCGTTAGGACTACGAGCAAAATCCTCAGCCTTTGGCTGAGGATTTTGTGTTTAAAGGGTTTAGAAAGTTAAGATGTTTAAGGTTGTTGTTGCCTCTGTTGGACTTTCAAGCAACTAGAAATTATAAGGTGATACCTGGGGGTGAAAATACCGGCAAGAGCAAAAAAGAGAGAATAGCTTCCACCTCCTTCCATCAATTCGGTGGTAGTCTGTTTAGAGTTACAAAATTGTTTTAAAAACAACAGGTTATTGATAAATTAATTTTACTACTGCTGAGTTTTCTTCAGCCTGTGCATTTTACCCTATTGTATTTTTTCGTAACTTAGTACAAATGAATGTTAAGCATGAACTACAAACTATCATTTCAGGAACTAGCCATTATGCAGCAACGGATTCTATCCAAGCAGCAGCCCACTACCTTAGAGAAAGCAAAAAAACAGGTAGAGATGCTCAAGAATCAGAGTTCTCAAAAGAACAGGAAGCAAAGAAGTTAATCGACTGGATAAATCAACAAAACCTTTGGTTTAAAGAACACGATGAAAGCCGATTTTTTGCAAGAGGTGCTGAACAAAGAGTCTATCTTCATTCAGACGAGAGGTATGTATATAAATTAAACGATTCCATTTTTTACCAATACTGGCTCGATTATTTTCACAGTCTACTCATTCACAATTATTTTTTTCCATCTACGGCATACGAACTAATCGGCTTCTACTTGGAGGGAGATATCCTTCATTCAGTAGTGAAACAGCCATTTATTGAAATCACTGAAACTACAGAAATTGATTTGGTGAAAGGATTTTTACAGGACAATGGTTTTTGTGTAAAGAAAAATAACGATTATTTTAATCAAGAACTTGGTATTATTCTGGAAGACTTGCACGATGAAAATGTATTAACAAATAACAAGGTTCTATTTTTTATAGATACAGTATTTTATTTGCAAGAATCTTTTTTTAAATAAATCTCATAGCAATCAACCGCTCCACATCATCTCAAAAGTTCGAACACAGAACCGCAAGGACGACAAGCAAAATCCTCAGCCAAAGGCTGAGGATTTTGTGTTTAAAAGTTTAGGAGTTTAAGGTTGTTGTAGTCTCTGTTGGTAATAAAATCAACAGGAGCGAAATCAGCAGTTGCGGATTTTTTGCGTTAGGAAGTTTAGTATTTATATTCATTTAAGGTAACTGATTGCTCTTGCCTTATTAATCTTAATCTATCACCAATCTGAGTGTTTGCGTTTTACCTTGTTGCTGAATCAGAATGAAATATAAACCCTTCGCAAGTTGAGGCGTGTAAATTTCAGTATTTGCGTTTTTGATAATTCCTGTTAATAGTTTCTGTCCGCTGACATTCGTAACCTGATAGGTTGTATTCGCAGTAAAGCCAGGTATGTAAAGATTGAACTTTTGGTTGGCCGGATTTGGATAAACCTTATTGTTATTGACTTCTGAGACGATTACAGTTGGAGGTGTATTGCCTCCGTATTTGAGGGCTGCATAATTATAGTTGTCACATACAATCTCTGATAAAAAGCTTCCTTGTGGAGTCTGACCCATTTGATAGGTATTATTGTTTGTATTGAAAATAAACAAATTGCGCTCAGTGTTTAAGGGATTATCATTGTTATAACCAATAAGCAGCAAACTGCCTGATTGTTGATCGAATGCTGAAACATTACTCGAGCTTCCGGGCAGAAGATTAAGTGGTAATATTCCACGATTTGTTGTTTCCCCGTCGGTTGTTTTTATTTCCAATACACTAGCTTTTGAATAGTTTCCATTTGCATCCAATGCCTGAGTTACAGCATACAACTTGTTGTTGGTGTTATCATAATTTAATGAACTGTAAGAATTGCCATCTGCCAGGGCCGGTAATGCCACTTTAGACCAAGAAAACGATGCATTCCTTACAGGAATTTTATACAAACATTGAGAAGTTCCATCATGACCGGCATAATACAATATCCCATTGTTAGAATCAAAGCCTGAAGCATCACAACGGTTATCCAGAGGGTTGGGTTCATTGTCATCAATATTTCCCAATGTTGTAGTTACGCCTGCACTAGCGTCGTATGCTGTTATGATTAATGACCCGTTAATATCAGCTGTCACGTTATATATTATTCCGGTACTCATGTCGATTTCCGAAGAATTCGAAAAAGCATTTACCGGAGCAAGGGTATTCAGGTTAGATTGATTTGTTTGTGTATTAAAGTTGAATACTCCATTAACAGCATTGGAAATACCATAAACATAATAATTGCCATTATTGGGATTAAACAACGCGGTGTTGGTGGCCCATCCCAAAAGGTTTGTTGGGAATGACCTAACCGAAGTGGAGTCTGTAGCATTCCATTTTACAACTTCAACAACTCCGGATACTGAGCTGGCGTTCAAACCAATAAGATTAATCTGTGCAAGCAACGTGTTGCATAAAAACAAACCGACCATTAAGGCAAATGAACATCTTTTCATATACAAGGTTTTAGATAAAACATTACGTGCAAAGTTTTGTTCAAAAATAAAAAGGTTTATTTCTTTACTCATAACTTGTTAAACAGAATAGAGTTTTTTTGGGCTATCCCTTAAACACTTTAAATATGAATGGTGTGAAATAGAGCCTAAGAAAATGGATCAAATACAATAGGCATTAGTATCAACCTTTCCACATCCTCCCACAAGTTCGAACTCAGGCCCGTTAGGACTACGAACAAACTCCTCGGCCTTTGGCTGAGGAGTTTGCGTTTAAGAGTTTAGAAAGTTAAGATGTTTAAGGTTGTTGTAGTCTCTGTTGGGATTTAGCCCAACTGGAAATTATCAGACAATACCTATATTGATAACACCAACCGGGGCAGAATCAGAAAGCGGGAAAATATCAAATAAGGCAATTAGATTTATTGTGAAATCTGGGTGTGGGTTTTTGTAGACTTACTGTAGAGTATATTTGTAGGAATAACCCAGTGGAATAAAGGCGTCAGATTAAAAATTATTTTTTCCTATTTCTTCAGGATCATTTAATGTTTTTCATGCAGGTAAAAAATCGATTTCATGAATCAAATAATATACGCTGATTTAGAGAGGAATGCCATTCGAGTTTCCAACTTCAAAAAGTTAGAAACAGACTGTCCGTTTTCAGGCTTGGGAGTAAAGTATGTGGCTTCGGGGGAAGAGATTTATTTTGCCAATGATAAAAAATATACTGTTAAGAAGGGTGAATACATCATTGGAAATGAATTTACAAAATCTATAGTTCAAATCAATCACAAAGAATCTGTAAAGGGTCTTTGCATAGATATTTCTTCTCAAATTATTTCAGAAGTAGCCGCATATAATGATTTGAATGGCGACGAACTTAAAGAGTTCTTGCTTTCTGATCAGTTTTTTGTAAATCGCTATAATGTAAAAAATACCAGTTTGGGTTATACATTGCAGGAAATTAATGATAAAATTAACTCGGGTCTTTTCATCATCAACGACCTTCAGCAAAAAGAATTATTCTACAGTCTTGCCGAATCCATTATAACCGACCAGCGACTGGTTTTTGATCATTTGAGCAAATTGTCATTTAAGAAAAATGCTACCAATGAGGAAGTCTTCAGGGTATTGATTCATGCTAAATCATGTATCGATGAACACATTACCGAAAATCTTTCCCTTGAGCAAATTTCTGCAAACGCAGGAATATCCAAATATCATTTTATCCGCGTCTTTAAACACACTTTTGGCATATCTCCTTATCAGTATCAAAAAAGAAAAAGACTAGAATTAGCTAAAATGGACCTGATTAGCGGAAAAGATATTTCTAACACAGCTTTCCTTTATGGATTCCCCGATCCGCAAACTTTTTCAAAAGCATTTAAGCAACTTTATGGCCTAACGCCCGGTTCCATAAGAAAAAGCAATTTTTGACAAAAGAATCCTTGTATTAATATATTTCTTTGAGTCAAAAAAATTATGTCTCGTTTACTGCTGTTCTTATTTGCTTCATTCTTTTACCTCAATCTTCAGGCACAACTTCAACGCAAATCTCAGTTTGGTGGCCGATTGGAATATGTAACCGAAAATGGCCATTCCGGTTGCAAAGTAACGCAAGTTGTCAGAGGAACTAGTGTTGCGCTTAAGTTACAGCGAAACGACATCATCATCAAAATCGGAAATGATTTGTTTCCGTCAACAGATTCGTTTATCAATAGATTTCTGAAATACAGTCCTGGTGAGGAAGTTCAGCTGACTGTCATTCGCGAGAATAAAAAAATAAACCTGAAAGCTAACGCAGTTGGTCGTCCATTTGAAACAGACGATAATGCTACTGTAATTTATGATGAAGCAAATTACAAGGGCGGTCAGTTGCGGGTTATTATCAACAAGCCGTTCAAGGAAAATAAAATGCCTGCCATGTTGTTCATTCCTGGATACACATGCACCAGTATCGATGAGCTCACAAATGATCATCCTTATAAAAGAATTGTAGATGCTTATGTTGATGCAGGCTTTGTTACTTTGAGAGTTGAAAAAAGCGGATTGGGTGACAGCAGAAATACACCTCCCTGCGAGTCGTGTGATTTGTTGGATGAAGTTGAAAACTTTGAAGCCGGATTAAAGAAGCTGAAAACACTTTCGTATGTAGATACCAATCAAATTATCATCGTTGGTCATTCTATGGGTGGAATCATTGCCCCTGCCATCAGTGCAAAGCACCAGGTGGCTGGTGTTGTAGTATATGGTACAGTGGCAAAATCCTGGTTTGAATACCAACTGGAAATGTACCGTGTACAAAATGCTTTGTCAGGTTTGAATCCACTTGAAGTAGAACAATCTGTTATTGATCAATACGATTTGAACTATCGCTTTTTTGTAAAAAAAGAAAAGCTGGAAGATATGTCCAAAGATCCTAAGGCTGATTCGGTTTTAAAAAGCATTTGGGGTTATAATGGTAAAGACAAAATATACGAGCGAAATGCAGAATACTGGCGGCAGATACAGGATTACCCGCTGCTTGAAAACTGGAAGAATACCAAAGCCAAAGTACTGGTTCAATTTGGCGAATCCGATTTTCAAGCTTTCTCCAAAGCAGATCATGAGCAGATTGTGAACACGGTAAATTATTTCCACCCCGGAAATGCTACCTTAAAAACCTTTGCACAGACTGATCATTTCTTTGCAAAATCGGGAAGTATGCAAGAAGCTTATAAAAAATTTGCGGAAGGTAAAATTCAACAATTATTTGATGAGTATAATCCCGAGGTAGGTTTGTCAGCTGTGAAATGGAGCAACGAAATTTTATCGCGCAAAGATGAAGTAAAGATGCCAGAGAAAGGGTGGCGTAAATTAAAAACAGATCGCTATCCTGGTAAGCAGGATGA
>CANHMN010000102.1 GCA_947461645.1 Chitinophagaceae bacterium
CTTTTTTTGCAGAGGTCCTTGAAAAAACAATCGCATTTTGTGAAAGAGATTTGAAATGCAACAGCGGGGGCTACTACACAGCCTTAGATGCGGACAGTGAGGGTGTTGAGGGGAAGTATTATTTATGGAGTAAGCAGGAGATTGAGGAGGTGCTAGGTGTAAGCTCAACTGTTTTTTGCCATTATTATGGAGTAACGGAGTATGGAAATTGGGAAGAGAAAAATATCCTAAACATCAGGAAAGAAGTTTCCCTGCTTGCCTCAACCCACAACAAAAGCGTTGCGGAAATCAATCAAATTATAAATGCTGCAGAAAAAAAACTGCTTGACACCCGCTACAGAAGAAAACCACCTCTAACAGATACCAAGATAATACTGGCTCAAAATGCACAATTGTTGTCTGCGCTGTCAAAAGCTTCCGGCTCGTTTCAAAACGAACGCTACCAGAAATTGGCCAATGAATTATACGAGTTTCTTGTCACCAGTTTTGTAACTGAAAATATAATCACTAGTCATTGTATTATAGCTGAAAAACCCAAATACAAAGCTTGTTTGGATGATTATGCCTATCTCATTCAGTCGTTTATAAAATATTATGAGGCATCTGCAAACAAAAAGGCACTTCAATATGCCTATGGATTGATGGGTTCGGCATTGAAATTGTTTTCGGCAGTTGGTTCACCTTTTTTGTATTTTTCTGCAGAAGATCAAACGGACGTTGTTCAAAGAAAAACAATAGTATACGATTCTCCTATTCCTTCGGGCAATGCAATCATGTGCGAAAGCTTGTTGATGCTGGCCTATGTTTTCAATGAAAATGTATTTCAAGAGCGCGCAACACAAATGATTTCAAGTATGAAAAAGTGGATTGCATCCGATCCCAACAGTTTTGCTTTGTGGGCCACGTTGGATATGGCATTGCAACAGGGCTTTGTGCAGATAATAATTGGAGGTCAAAATGCCGCTGAAAAAATGAAAGAGACCAACAGCATTTATTTCCCAACAAGGCTTTTGTTGGCTGCTGAAAATAAGGAAGATTGGCCTGTTGCTGAGAAATTTTCTCATCAAAAAGAAAATTATTTTAGCATTTGCAAAGGGAATAGTTGTGTTTTCTCAGCGGATAATGAACTTCTGCCATCGGAGTTGGTTAATTTTACACGTATTTAACAATAAACTTGGCAATAAATAAATAAATTGCACGTTTAGGATAATGCCGTATACTTATGCTTATTTTTTAGTATTTAAGGTAATTTTTTTATTGATATTTCACATTAACAATTTATATTTGCCCACATTTATAAATAATGAAGATGACAAATCGTATTTTAAATTTGTTAGCAGCCATTGCTACAATATCAGCGCTAAGCAATTGTAATGCGCCGGGTGGTGGAAAAACCGGTAAATCATTACCAAATGACGGACAATTGCATGGTGTGGCTAGTTCAACCAATTGGTCGCCAACTAGGCCTGTTGGTATGGTTTATGTAAAGCCTGGTACATTTCACATGGGTCCAAGCGATGAAGACATCAACTACTCTTACACTGCCAGAAACAAAGCGGTTTCCATCAGTGGTTTTTGGATGGATGCCACAGAAATTACCAACAATGAATACAGACAGTTTACCAATTGGGTAAGAGATTCAATAGCCGCCAAACTAATGGGTTATGTTAAGTCAGGCCCTGACGGCAATGAATACATCGATTGGACAAAAGCCAAAACAATAAAGTGGGGTGACAAATCAACCATTGAAAAAATAGATGCAATCATTGTTACCCCAGACAATAGAATTTTTGGTAAGAAAGAAATTGATGCTTCTAAAATTATTTTTCAGTCAGAGGTTTTTGATTACAAAGAAGCTTCTCAAAATAGAGATGTTACCATTCCTCGTTCTGCATTTATAGTAAAGTCAAAAATTCCTGTTTATCCAGACTCTCTATGCTGGATTCGTGATTTTGCATATGCCTACAATGAGCCTATGGCGAAAAGCTATTTTAACCACCCGGCTTATGGTAACTACCCTGTAGTTGGTGTAAATTGGAAACAAGCCAATGCTTTTTGTCAGTGGCGTACACAATATCTAAATTCTTACAAGGAATCGAAGAAAAAGGGTGCTGATCCAGATTTCAGACTTCCCTCTGAAGCACAGTGGGAATATGCAGCAAGAGGCGATCGTTCTCAATCACCATATCCTTGGGGCGGCCCTTATTTAAGAAATAGAAAGGGTTGCTTGTTGGCTAACTTCAAACCAGGAAGAGGTAACTATGCAGAAGATGGCGGATTGTACACTGTTCGTGCAGATGCTTATTGGCCTAATGCATATGGCCTATACAATATGGCTGGCAATGTGGCTGAGTGGACTTCTTCTTTGTATTATGAAGGTTCTTATTCTTTCCAGCATGATATGAATCCGGACATTAGATGGAATGCCAAAGATTCTGATCCTCCTAGAATGAAAAGAAAAGTTGTTCGAGGCGGTTCTTGGAAGGATGTTGGTTTTTTCCTTCAAACAGGTGCCAGGTCTTATGAATACCAAGATACTTCTAAATCATACATAGGATTCAGATGTGTTCAGGATTTGCCGCCATCTGCCGTTAAGCGCGGTTAAATTTTACAACAACCACGTTTTATTTTATTCAGCTCAAAAAATCAAAGCTTCATTAAAGTCTATTATACAATAACAACAACTTTCACCTTAAAATTTAAAAACAAAGAACATGTCTGTTAAAATCCCTTCAAACATTAGCAAATGGATGGACGTTGCCGTTTCTGTGGCAGCATCTGTGGTAATTTTTGGTGCTCTTCAAAAGATCCTACATACACCGATCGCTGATTTGTTCCTTAAAATTGGTCTTTATACTGAAGCCGCAATCTTCTTGATGTATGGTATACTTTATGCTAAATATGACGCAGTTAAAGAAGACTTTGAAGGTCACGAAGCAAAACCAATGGCCTCAATGGATAAAATGCTAAAAGATGCTGATATCAATCCATCACTTCTTAAAAAGTTGGGAGAAGGATTCCAAAAACTTAATACTACAGTAGCCGGAATGTCAGAAGTTTCCGATGTGGTTAAATCTACCAATGACTTTGGAAATAAGGCTAAAGAAGCAACAACTGCCATGACAAACATGTCAGCTGCTTTTACCAATAGCGCATCTACAATGACATCATTCAACAATGCATCTGCAAGTGCTAAAGGTTTTCATGAGCAAGTACAGGTACTTACTAAAAACCTAAGTTCTTTAAATACCATTTATGAATTGGAATTGAAAGAAAGCAACAACCACCTAAAAGCGTTGAATGGTTTTTACGGCAAAATGGCTGAAGCCAGTCAGGCTATGATGACTAGTGTTGATGATGCTAAAAAAGCAAAAGATCAAATTAGTGCATTAGCTACAAACCTTAGCAAGTTGAACGCTGTATACGGTAATATGCTTGGTGCTATGCAAGGAAAATAATTTTTCTTGTACCAATCAAGCAAATTCGATTCATAACAATATTCAAAAAAACTATTAATTTTAATAAGTTATGGCTTTACCTAAAGAGCCCAGGCAGAAGATGATCAATCTGATGTATTTGGTGCTGACTGCACTTCTTGCGTTGAACGTATCATCAGAAATTTTAAATGCCTTTAAAGTTGTTGACAAAAGTTTAGTCACTTCTAACGACAATATAAATACTGCAAACAGTACTTTGTATACTTCATTAAAAGCAAAGCTATCAGATCCCATGACAGCTGAGAAAGCAAAGCCATGGTATGAAAAAGCAGAGCAAGCAAAAAAGTTATCTGCAGAATTAGATGGTTACATCAACCAACTTAAGAAAGATTTGAAAGCTGAAGCTGGAGCAGAAATGGTAGAAGTAGAGGGTAAAATGGTTGAACAATTCAAGGAGGATGACCTCGAAGCACCTACAAGATTATTTGGAAATGGTGAGGGTGGAAAGAATCAGGGAGAAGTATTGAAAAACAAACTCCAGGATTTCAGAGACAAAATGTTGGCTATCGATCCTTCTATCAAAAAAGAATTTGAAACAAGCTTTCCAGTAGAAGACCTAAAGAACACAAAGGTTATAGGTCAGGATGGTAAAGAAAAAGACTTTACTTATGCTTATTTCCACATGACGCCTAGTGTTGCTGCATTAACTTTGTTGAGCAAGTTTCAAAACAATGTGAAAAATGCAGAAAATCAGGTTGTTACCTATTGCCACAACCAAGTAGGAGCTGTGAAAGTAGTTTATGATCAATTTACAGCGCTCGTTGGACAATCTTCAAACTATGTAATGCCGGGTGATGATTTGGAAATAACCGCTGGTGTAGGTGCTTACAGCAAAGCAGCTCAACCACAAATTTCTATTGCAGGTTCATCAATGTCTTTAGAAGCTGATGGAAGAGCGGTTTATAAAACCAAAGCAAGCGGTGGTGGTTCAAGATCTGTACCGGTAAAAGTAACTTACACAAAACCTGATGGTACCAAAGAAACCAAAGATTTTGAGGTTAAATACACTGTTGGTACTCCTGGTGGCGCTGCTGTTATGCCTGATAAAATGAACGTATTTTACATCGGTGTTGATAACCCAGTTACCATTGGTTCTCCCACAGGTTGGGATAAGACATCTGTTTCTATGACAAATGGGGCTATTTCAGGTAACGGTTCTAACAGAATCGTTAAGCCTGCAAATGCTCCAGGACAGAAAGCAATAATCACTGTTGTTGCAGACAAAAAGCCAAGTACGTTTGAATTCAGGTTGAAAAGAATTCCTGATCCAATTTTCAAAGTAGGATCTGGTAAAGTAAGAATGCCAGCCATTGAATTTAAAAGTCAAACAGCATGTAGAGCTGAATTGGAGAATTTCGATTTTGAGCTTAGATACAGCATTGTTAGTGCCACTGTTTATTTCTCGGGTGCTAACTTCCCGTCAGTTAAACAAGCAGTTATACAAGGAAGTAATCTTGCTTCCATTACCAGCTTTATCAACCAATGCGGACCTGGTTCTGTAATTACCTTTGACAATGTAAAAGTTTCCGGTCCTGATGGTTCTAGAACCATTGATGGAAAATCAATAGCACTATATTAAGATAAACACCATAGTATATGAATACTTCAAGCCTAAAGTACTTTTTGTTGGTTCTTGGATTCCTAGCAATCACAGATGTGACTATAGCTCAAAAAAGCCGTAAATCAACCAAGAGGACTGCAAAAACCAAAACGAAGGCAAATGTTCAAGAGTCAGCTCCAACAGCTGTTGAAAGTGCACCTGTGGCTGTTTCGGCACCGCCACCACCGCCTGCTCCTGCCAATGATACTCTTGTTAAACCAGTAAAAAAATCACTAAGACCGGATTATGCGGTAGAGGTAATGAGTATGAATGACAGAACACCTCTCAATTACGAGTACCTCCGTGCTGATGATGCTGTTTATCGCCACAAATTAATGAGAGAGTTGGATTGCAGAGAGAAAATGAATCTTCCTTTCATGCATTCAGCAGATGCTGATAATGGAAATCAAAGGTTCATCTCTATCTTACTTCAGGCATTGCAAGACAGTTTAGTAACTGCATTTGCTGATGAAAGATTTACAACCCCTATGACCAAATCTGAAATCTCCAGGATGGTTGCAGGTGATGAAATTGAAGTTCCACTTTATGATTCTTTAGGTGTTAACATTGGATCCCAGAAAAAAAGAAACGAAGTAAATCTTGATTCTTTCTACAGATACCACCTCAAAGAAGAGGTTATTTTTGACAAAGAAAGCTCACGTTTGTTTTGGAGAATTCTAGGTATTGCTCCTGTTAAAAATATTGTTACATCAAGCGGAGTTGATTTGGGTGCATCAGAATTATTTTGGGTTTATTATCCCGACTTAAGACCAATTCTCTCCAAATATGAGGTTTACAATGGCAAAAACTTTTCAGGTAGAATGAGCTGGGAGGAATTGTTTGAAAACAGAATGTTCTCTGCTAGAATCATCAAAACATCTATGGATAATCCAAGAGATTATTTAATCAAGAATTATCCTGGTTTGAGTGAAAATACTTTATTGCAATTATTTGAAGGAGAAAATGTTAAGGAGAAAATTCTTAACTACGAGCAAGATTTGTGGAGTTATTAATTGCTGAACAATTTTTTATGCTAAAGCGACACTTTTGGTGTCGCTTTTTTTATTTTAAAAATATTTTATTCTTCACCCTCTTGATGTAACTCATCCAACAATAACCTGGTTTTAGCCAACCCAATCAATTCTATCAATTCTTCTGGTTTGGCTAGTTTAATGTTTGCTATAGATTTAAACCGCTGAAGTAAAGTTGTTATGGTTTGATCCCCAATGCCTTTTATTTCACCAAGTACTGTTTGCAAAGCACTTTTACTTCTTTTGTTTCTATGAAAGGTTATGCCAAAGCGATGAACCTCATCTCTGATTCTTCTGATTAATTTTAATCCCTCACCATCCCAAGGCAACAA
>CANHMN010000103.1 GCA_947461645.1 Chitinophagaceae bacterium
ACACCACACAAAATATTCTCATACAGATAATACGCTTTGTTTGCAACAGATCAATGCTTCACAGGAGCATGCTCATCAACAATTGAAAAATGCAAATTGGTTGATTCTTACCCTAGGTTCAGCGTTTGCTTATCTGTTGCAAGATGGCAGTATCGTAGCCAATTGTCACAAAGTCCCAACTGATAAGTTCACCAAAAAATTATTCTCTTCTGTTGAAATTATTGATGCATTGAATAAAATGATTCAATCTTTGAAAGCATTCAATCCAGAACTTAATATCATTTTTACGATAAGTCCGGTTAGGCATTTGCGTGATGGTTTTGTTGAGAACAACAGAAGTAAAGCTAATTTGATAACAGCGGTTGCTGCATTGACAGAGATTAATAATCACGTACATTATTTTCCAGCTTATGAATTGATTATAGATGACCTTAGGGATTATCGTTTTTTTGCTGAGGATATGGTTCATCCCAATTACCAGGCAACGCAATATGTTTGGGAGAAGTTTGTGGAGTGCTGCATAGACGAATCTGATCGATCACTGATGAAAGAAATTTCACTTATCAGTATGGCTAGAAGGCACAGGGCATTTAATCCGCAGTCTCAACAGCACCAAGCTTTTTTACAAACGCATCTTAATAAAACTATTGAGCTCAGTAAAAGAGCGCCTTATCTTGATTTTGCTGAAGAAATAAGTTATTTTGGTAATTCGTAGTATTTTTTCCTAATTGTTGTAATTCATCCGATAATTTCTGTAATTTCAAAATCATTTTAATAATTTTTTAAAATCAATCAATATGAAGAAAATCTTTTTTAGTTTGTTTTCATTGGTTATTGCTTTTTCAGTAAATGCGCAACGTGCAAATAAATTAACCTTAGCAAACAACGGCGCAAGCATTACGCTTAGGTATCTCCTTGATCAGAATGTGGTTATTGACGTTAATCAGGATGGTACATTAGGGGAATGGGGAGTTGATAGGTATGCAAACAGGCCGGTTGAATTTGTACAACGTAAACTAGATAAGTTTGATGGAAGAGTCGAGTATTACAATGAAAGTGAAAACGAGGCATTCAGAGGCAAAATAAAATTCATTGGTCGAACCTTGATTACCTATTATGCCTCAACTGACCAGGATTTTCAGGTGGGTAAAATCAAAAGTATCGGAACTGCTAAATTCAATTACTACACCAATGCTGACGATGCTATGCAGGCAGGTAAGTTAAAGATCGCGGGTTCTTTGAATTTCAGTTATTATAACTCTTATGAAAACCAGGCCTTAAAAGGAAAAGTGAAAAATGCCGGAAACGTGCCTGTAACTTATTACTCCTCATTTGATGATAATGTAATTGCAGGTAAAATTAAAAGTTTGAATGGTGGAGCTTACACTTATTATATTAACAAGGAACAAAATTTCGCAAAGGGATCTCTTAAAACCGGTAGAATGATTCAGGTAATTAATGGGGTTACCTACTTTATAAAGAATTAATTTTTTGATGTTGAAAAAATTAAATAGCCCACCATTGAAATGGTGGGCTATTTAATTAATGTTGGGCTATTTTGTATTAATGTATTCTGTCTCCTCTTACTTCAGTACTATTCATCAATTCTTTTTCAAATTTTAACCATTCGGTCCATCTGTCGCGGGTTTTCTTTTTGCCAATGTAATGTTCAGCCAATGTGATAAAAAGTGTGTAATGTCCGGCTTCGCTTTCCATAAATTTTCTGTAGAATTTTCTCATGTAGGCATCTTCCATTCCTTCGCTTAGTCTTTTGAATCTTTCGCAGCTTCTTGCTTCTATCAATGCCATAGTGAGCATTTGGTCAAGAAAGCGTTCGTCAGGACTGCCACCTTTTTTCTGAAAGTCAATTAGTTTGTTTACATAGATGTCTTTTCTCTGTCTGCCCAATTGCAGTCCTCTTTTGGTTAATTCAGCAAGTACCAACCTGAAATGGCCCCATTCTTCGGTTACAATTGGACTGAGTTCCTGCACAAGCATTTCTTTTTCTGGATTTTTTTGAATCAAAGAAATACAGGTAGTTGCAGCTTTTTGCTCACAATATGCATGGTCTGTTAAGATGTCTTCAAGTTTTATTTCTGCCAGATTAACCCATCTTGGATCTGTGGGAAGTTGCAGTCCAAGGATATTACGGGTGTGTTCGCTTAATTCCTTTTCCATAGTGAATTTTGTTGTCTGGAATTTTTGTTTATTTGAACCGTAAGTTAATAAATTAACAGCTTGCTGTCTGCCCATTTTACCTATTTTTCTTTACTTTACATTCTATTCAATTGCTTATGAGATTTATCCTATTGTTTCTTTCTGCTGCTGTTACTTCAGGGCTTTGTTTTATTTTAGATACTCAGGTTTTGTTGCCTGCTCCATTGGGAAAATTATTGAGTCCGCAAGAAGGCATATGGCAAAATGCTGATCCTATTGATAAAAATTACAGCGCCGATTTAAAGTTTTCCGATTTAAAGGGAAAGGTTGATGTTTATTTTGATGAGCGATTGGTTCCCCACATTTTTGCTGAGCAGGAAAATGATGCCTATTTCGTTCAAGGATATCTTCATGCCAAATTTCGCTTATGGCAAATGGAGCTTCAGGTATTGTCTGCTGCAGGAAGGGCGAGTGAAGTTGTTGGGGAAATTGCCATTAATCATGACCGTGAGTTCAGGAGGTTAGGTATGGTGTATGCCGCCGAAAATTCTTTGCAAGTTATAGAAAAGGATGAGGAAACCAAATTCGCTTTGGATGCTTATACTTCCGGAATTAATGCTTACGTAAAATCATTGACCAACAGCAGTCTTCCGCTAGAATACAAATTGTTGGGCTATCGCCCAGAGTTGTGGACTAATTTAAAGACAGCACTTTTCTTAAAGTACATGTCGTTTGATCTTTCCGGTTATGAGAATGATTTTGAAATGACCAACGCAAAGCATTATTTCAGCAAATCCCAATTTGATTTGTTGTTTCCCAGTTACCAAGATTCCGTAGATCCTGTAATTCCCACAAATATGCCTATGGCAGTTGCAAAAGCAGTTTCCACTGCACCTCTTTTTGCAGATTCCATTTATTTTGATTTTATGAAGTCAACTGTGGCAATGTCACAGGAGTTTAATAAGCCCAATCCTTCGAACGGCAGCAACAATTGGGTGCTCTCTGGTAAAAGAACCAAAAGTGGAGCGCCGATACTTTGTAATGATCCTCATTTAGGATTGAATTTGCCTTCTTTGTGGTATGAAATGCAAATCAGTGTTCCGCAATTCAATGCCTATGGAGTAAGCTTTCCTGGTGCGCCAAGCATTATCATTGGATTTAATGACAGTTGCGCGTTTGGCTTCACCAATGGCGGAAGAGATGTGAGAGATTACTATGAAATAAAATTCAAGGATGAAAGCAAGCAGGAATATTGGTTCGATAGTTCATGGAAAAAAACAACACTTAGGATTGAAACCATAAAAATTAAAGGCAAGCCTGACTTAATTGATACTGTTGCTTATACATTATTCGGCCCCGTTATGTATGACGCTTCATTCCAGGGAAAATACAAAGGAATGAATGCGAATTATGCTGTTAAATGGTCGGCACATGATTCAACCAATGAAATGAAATTGTTTTATTTGTTGAACAGATCCAAAAATTACCTTGATTATGTTCGTGCAGCAAGGTATTTGAAAACGCCCGGTCAAAATATAGTTTTTGCCTGTAAGAATGGCGACATAGCCATCAGAACCCAAGGAAAGTTTCCGGCAAAATGGAAGGGACAGGGAGATTTTATCATGCCCGGTTTTGACAGCAGTTATCTTTGGCAAGGGTATATTCCTGCAGATGAAACACCTTATCAATTTAATCCTGATACCGGCTATGTGAGCAGTGCCAATCAACGACCTGTTGATACAACCTATCCTTATTATCTGGGAAGAAATTATCCATTGGCCAGAGGCCTATATTTAAATAGAGCACTTTCACAAACCTACAATGCAACAGCATCTGACATGATGAAGTTACAATTAAGCAACTATGATATTTTTGCATCAATGGCTGTGCCCCTTTTGTTACAGAACGTGAATGACTCTTTCTTAAACAGCAATGAGAGAAAATACCTGAGCGAACTCAAAAAGTGGAATTACAGTAACGAAGCTCAATCTATTGCAGCTACTTTTTTTCAAATTGCCTGGCGCGCTTTAAAAGATACTGTATATAATGACGAATATGCAATGGCTCCTCCATTTACGCAAAAGCCTTACCGCAGCACTTTATTGGAAGCATTGCTTAAAGACACTGCCTACCTTTTTGTAGATGATATTCATACTTCAAAAAAAGAAACCTTACAAGAGATTTCAATGGCCGCTTTCAAAAAAGCAGTTGTTAAATGCGATGAGCTTGCTATGGAGAACAAATTGCAATGGGGTTATTACAAGGATACACGCATCAGTCACCTGTTGAAATTGCCAAGCTTTAGTGTGAGTGAACTATTCATTGGTGGCGGTGAAGATGTGTTGAATGCCTCACAATCCGATCATGGTCCAAGTTGGAAAATGATTGTAAGTCTTACATCTGAAACAGAGGCTTATGGCATTTATCCCGGCGGGCAGGAAGGTAATCCAGGTAGTTATTATTATGACAATGCTATCAACAGTTGGGCCGAAGGAAAATATTACAAATTGTGGGTAATGAAGCTCTCAGAAAAGAATGATTCAAAAGTAAAATGGACAATGCATTTTGATAGTAAAAATTAAAAATTAAAAAGTAAAAAGTAAAAATAGCTTGCTGTAAAGCAGGTTTAGAAATATCAAAATATCATAACCATTACAAAACTCATACTAATTCCCCTCTCACTTGGGAGAGGGGTTAGGGGTTAGGCGAAAAAAATTAAAAAGTAAAAATTAAAAAGTAAGAAAATAGCTTGCTGCAAAGCAGGTTAAGAAACATCAAAATATCATAACATTTACAATTCTTACACTAATTCCCCTCTCACTTGGGAGAGGGGCTAGGGGTGAGGTGAAAAAAAAGTAAAAACCTAAAATTAAAAACTAAATGAAATTTATAGTTACCTTATTATTAATGTCAATTCTTGCTTTCTCTGCCTGTTTATTCATGCCTTGGTGGAGTATTGCCATCACTTCTTTTTTGGTTGGAGTGTTTATACCTCAAAAGAAAGGAATTGCTTTTCTTTCAGGCTTTCTGTCACTTTTTTTACTTTGGCTGGGATTAACTTTTTGGATAAGTCACCAAAACAATGATATTCTTGCTCACCGAATTTCTCTACTGATTTTGAAAAAGGACAGTCCATTGTTGCTAATGCTTCTTACTGCGCTGATAGGTGGTCTAGTTAGCGGTATGGCAGCTCTAACTGGCTCCTTGATGAGAACTTTCTCATCTCAAAAATAATCTCCTTTAATCTGCTTAATTTATTTTATGAAGTTGTTTGTTACTCTTTTCTTGTTACCCTTTTTTTCTTTCTTTGCTGCATCACAAAGTATTTCAGGAACAGTTAAAAATGAGCGCGGTGAACCTTTGCCATTTTCTTCTGTCATTATTAAGGAAACCGCTCAGGGAGTAACTGCAAACAATAATGCACAGTTCAAATTGAATTTACCAAGTGGCACATACACAGTTATTTGTCAGCATATTGGTTACGAGCAACAAGTAAAAAAAATAAATCTGGAGGAAGATTTAAATATTGACTTTGTTCTTTCTGAACAAAAATTGATGATGGAAGCTTTTGTGGTAAACTCAAAAGGAGAAAATCCGGCTTATAGGGTAATCAGAAAGGCTATCGCAAAAAGGGATTATTACCACAATCAGGTAAATGCTTTTTCATGCGACATATACAGCAAGGATGTAATCAGGTTGCGAAAGCTGCCCTCTAAAATATTCGGACAAAAAGTAAGTAATGAGGATAAGAATCAAATGAATTTGGATTCTTCCGGTAGTGGCATTGTTTACCTTTCTGAAAATGTTTCTAAAGCTTACAGCAAACAACCTGATAAATTTAAAATGGAGGTATTGAGCAGTCGAGTAAGTGGAAGTAAGGGCTTTGGCTTTGCTTTTCCAGCTTTTATTGATCTGTATGCGAATAATGTTACTGTCTTTGATGGAGGATTCAATAAAAGGGGATTCGTTTCACCCATTGCAGATGGTGCGTTGAGGTTTTATCAATACAAAATGCTCGGTACTTTCGAAGAAAATGGAAAAACAATCTATTCCATAAGTGTTACGCCTAAAAGAAAATATGAGCCTTTGTTTACTGGAATTATCAATATAGTTGATGAAACATGGTCTGTGTACAGCACAACGCTCGAAGTAAACAAGGAATCACAACTTGAATTACTCGACACTTTGAAAATAACGCAGCAATATTCAACCCTTGCCAATAATGTTCAGCGTATCAACAAACAGGTTCTA
>CANHMN010000104.1 GCA_947461645.1 Chitinophagaceae bacterium
TGTTGCGACAGTAAGTGCATAATTGGCATAACCATCCTCCGAACAATCAGAGGCATTGTTTAGTTGATTTAGAGCAACATTCAATATAGCATCATCAAGGTTGCAATTAGTTGCAGGTGGTAAACAATGACAATCAAGTACAGCATTAAGATTAACTTGAACAGGTGTTGAAGTTGAAGTAAATGTTCCACCGCAAGTAGCCACCAATTGATACCATGATGCAACTGTTTGTGTTGCAGTATAGGTAACCGCTATAGCCCCAGAAATATCTGTATAAGTAACGCCATCAGCAGAAGATTGCCACTGGAAAGTAATGCCTGTTAATGCACTCAAATTATTTGAAATAGAAAGGTCAAATGGTGAACCTGCACAAATTGATGTCACAGATGAATTCGTTGAACCCAAGTCAGGGTTGCCTGAACAAGGTGTTGGCGCAACAATTTCAATTTTATAATCTTCGGTTTCTCCATAAGTATACCCCAAACACGCGTCAACGTCAGTCAATGCAGTATTGAATCTTACACGAACCCTCATTCTTGTTGCACCACTCAATGCCGTAATTGGAATATTTATAGAGCTGTTTATTGTTTCTCCATTTGCACTACCAAGAGAAGTAAATTCATCAGCACTGAAAAATCCATCTTGATTATAATCAATCCACGCAGCTACACGCTCTGTACCTCCAGCACCTACAGTAACACTAATAGGAACGTTTGATCCTGCATAAACGCTCGGGGTGTTTACTGACGGGTCATCAATGTAATTGGTGTATCCATTGGTACCACAAGTTGAAGTATTATTTAGTGCTCCAATTGTTACATTAAGGATGTTGTCATTCGAATTACAATTGGTAGTAGGAGGTGTGCAATAGCAATCTGTAGCTGCATTTTGAGCTATAAAAACAGGTGTTGAAATGCCAACTTCTGTAGCATTACAAGTTACCACCAATTGATACCATTTAGCGGCACTTTGATTAGTGGTTAATGTGTTGGTTGTAGCACCGGAAATATCAGTATAGGCAATACCGTCAGAAGAAGACTGCCATTGATAGGTAATTCCAGATGCATTTACATCGTTTTGTATAGACAAGTTAAAATCAATGCCAGCACAAGCAGAAACAATTGAAGCGATTGTGTTACCTGGGTTAGGCACTCCTATGCAAGGAGGAGGAGGAACAATATTTACAAGGTAGTCCTCTGTTTCACCAAAAGTGAAAGTAGTACAAGCCTGATTACCTGTTATTTGAGTGTTATACCTTACACGTATTCTCATACGTGTTGAACCAGGCAAAGCATTTACTGGTATGGCAATAGTAGAATCAATGGTTACTCCATTTCCTGAACCGATTAGATGAAATTCATTGTTTTCAAAATCTCCATTTTGGTTGTAATCAATCCATACAGCCACACGCTCTGTACCACCCGGGCCAACTGTAACCGAAATAGGATAAGTGACTCCACTAGTCAAATCAACTGGAGGGACGGTGGTTGTATAATCACCGTAGCCTAAATCAGAACAATCTGAGGTGTTGTTGATTGTACCGAATGTTACGTTGGTGATTTTATCATCCAAGGTGCAGTCGGAACTGGCAGGCGTGCAATATTGCGCGTTTGCCGCAACGTTTGAAAAACAAACAAATCCTAAAACCAAGAACAAACTCATCAATAAGCCCTTGATTTTTTTCAAAGTAGCATTGAATTGCATAAACAAAATTTTGATTATAAAAATTTTTATTCAACCTGCATTTCGCAGGAGACCATAATTCCGACGTAAAATACGATTTATTAAATGTTTAACAAATTATTTTTACATCGCGCTAGAACTTATACACTTTTTCAGAATTTTTGAACCATATAACTAGAAAGTCTTCCGTAATTAAATCTTCTTTAAATTGCCAAAAGATGAAAAAAACACCAAAAAAAACGCTAATTGCTATTATCGGACTATTTACTTACCCTTTATTTACCCTTCTCAACAAAATTCAAATTAAAGGGATGGAAGTACTCTGCAAACTGCCTCAAAAAAAGGTGCTTTTCGTGAGTAATCACCAAACCTATTTCATCGAAGTCATTGCTTTCTATCATCTTTTCAGCGCAGCAAAATGGGGTAAAAAAAAGAAATTAGGCGTCCCCTATTATTTGCTCAATCCCTTCACTGAAGTGAACTACGTAGCGGCAGGCACAACCATGAAAAGTACATTTTTGGCAAGACTTTTCACGCTCACAGGCGCCATCACCGTGAAAAGAACATGGACAAACTCCCCCGGTGAGGAAAGAAGGGGTCTTGACATTGGTGATACCCGAAATATTGTTAGTGCAATTGAAAAAAATTGGGTTATCACCTTTCCCCAAGGCACAACAACCCCATTCGCTCCAGGCCGAAAAGGCACAGGTCACATCATCAAACAGACCAAAGCTTTGGTTGTTCCCATTGTAATTGATGGTTTTTCAGAGGCTTTCGCTAAAAAAGGTGTCAAACCCAAAAAATGGAATACCCAACTCAGCATCAACATAAAACCACCTTTGGTTATTAATTATGAAAACAGTGTAGAGGAAATCATGTCTCAAATAATGGATGCTATTGAACAATCAGAGGCCTACAAACCATTAACGTAAATATCAATTTTAACCTCAAATCGCAAGACTAAGATTATCTTTGTCAAAATTTTACAAATGGATAAAAAACCTTCAGAATCTCTGGTAGTGATGACGGAGTTGGTATTGCCTAACGATACCAACAACTTTGGAAACCTTATGGGCGGAAGACTAATGTATTGGATGGATATCGCCGCTGCTCTCGCTGCAGCAAAACATTGTGCAGCGCCGGTTGTAACAGCTTCTGTAGACAACATCTCCTTTGAAAGTCCCATAAAAATCGGCAATGTGGTTCACATAGAAGCAAAAGTTACACGTGCTTTCAACAGTAGCATGGAAGTGCACATGAAAGTTTGGGGAGAAGATCCCATTCAGCAATACAAATACAAAAGCAACGAAGCCTATTACACCTTCGTAGCATTAGACCCCAATGGGAAGCCTCGCAAAGTAAACAATCTGATTCCTGAGACAGAAGAAGAAATCAAACTTTACGATGGCGCTTTGAGAAGAAGGCAACTTCGCTTGATTCTTGGAGGGAAACTTACTCCCGATCAAGCACCAGAATTGAAAGCGCTTTTTGTAAAATAGATTAAAATTCGCCTGCAATTAAAATCATTACCCTAAAAGATTGTTTCAACTGTAATTTTTTTGATAAAATTCCTTGCAATGAATCCCGGCCAAACACATCCACTATCCTTCGACAATACCAAATACGCATTTGCCTATAAATCAGAAAAAGAATTAAAAAAAGCGAATTGGCTTTTTTCTGTGATGGGAAACCCTTTTTTGGTGAACCTGGGAGTAAAACTCACTCCTTTGGCTATAAAATGGCGAATCCCTTTCACTAAAACTATTCTACGAAAAACCATTTTCAAACAATTTGTTGGAGGTGAATCTCTGGAAAAAACCAAGCCCGTTGCCTCTTTACTTGGCGAGTATGGTGTTAAAGTTATTTTGGATTACGGAGTTGAAGGCGGCGAAGGCGAAACTGCTTTTGATGAGGCTTCTAAAGAATTCATTAAAGTAATCAAGTACGCCTCCCAACAAAATAATATTCCTTTTATCAGCATCAAAATCACCGGCATCGGAAGGTTTTCTCTGCTGGAGAAAATTGATTCATTAATGAGTCAATTTTCCGGAGAGTCAATCATATCTGATTATGAAAATGCAATTGCTAAAATTGATGGAGGTGAAAAAAGTGAGCTCAATAAAGTTGAACAAAGATTAATGGCCATTTGTGAAACCGCTCATCTTAACAAAATCGGAGTTCTTATAGATGCAGAAGAGTCATGGATACAACACCCGGTTGACGCGCTTTGTATGATAATGATGAAGAAATTCAATCAAAACAAATGTTGCATTTTTAATACCATTCAACTCTACCGTCACGACAGATTTTCCTTTTTGAAAAAAAGCCATTTACTGGCACAAAAAGAAAACTTTGTATTAGGAGCGAAGTTGGTAAGAGGAGCATACATGGAGAAAGAGCGAGCAAGAGCAACCGAAAAAAACTATCTGTCTCCGATACAAACTGATAAGAAAAACACAGACAGCGATTACAACAATGCTGTTGCTTTTTGTTTAGAAAACATCAAATCCATTTCAATGATTGTGGCTTCGCACAATGAATACAGTAATTTGCAAACCACTATTCTCATGCAAAGTCATAACATACCGTTCAATCATCCCCACATCCATTTTTCGCAATTGTATGGCATGAGTGATAATATAACCTTCAATTTAGCAAAAGCCGGTTGCAGCGTAAGCAAATACCTGCCATTTGGTCCAATTGAAGATGTAGTTCCTTACCTGATGAGAAGAGCAAGAGAAAACAGCTCAGTTGCAGGCCAAACCGGAAGAGAACTTTCTCTCATCATGCAAGAGTTGAAGAGAAGAGCTAACTCAAAAGCATAAACGAAATTTACCTTCGGCCGAGTTCAATGATTTCACAATCCCTTATCTCGGTTCCATCTATCACAAATCGAACCATGGTTTTGGTTTTGTGCCAACCTTGGTTTCCTGCAGCACCAGGATTAATGTGAAGACAATTAAATTGCTTATCGTACATGATTTTTAAAATATGTGAATGGCCGCTGATAAACATTGTAGGTTTATGTTTTATCAGCTCTTCTTTCACACCGGGCGCATACCTTCCGGGATAACCGCCAATGTGCTTAATTAGCACCTTCACCTGCTCACATTCAAACAACAGAAGTTCAGGAAATCTTTTTCTTATGGAAGCATCATCAATATTACCGTAAACACCCCTAAACAAAGCAATTATCCCATTATCCTGAAGCTTCTTTTCAAGGTTTTGTAAAAAATCATTTTGACCAAAATCTCCGGCATGCCAAATCTCATCACAATCTTTAAAGTAAGCCACAATCGAATCATCCAAATATCCATGCGTGTCTGAAAACAATGCTATCCGTTTCAATTTATAACCGATTGTGTGTTTAAAATAGAATTAATGACTAAATTTGAAATGAAGTTATTTCATTTGGAACAATAAATTGATTGCTTTGCCTTTGCACAGGAACTTTACTTATTTCATAGACAAAAGAAACTGGAAATATTATTTCCTTATGCTTTCTCTTTGCAAAGGCTATTGAAATATTTAATAACGCCAGTTATCTTTTTCTTTCACTTTTTTTAATTCAAAAACATGCCACATTATTCAAGCTTGGGCGAAATACCCCATAAAAGACATACTCAATTCAGAAAACCTGATGGCGGATTGTACTCAGAGCAACTTTTTTCAACTGAAGGATTTTCAAATGACTATTCCATTCTCTACCATATTCATCCGCCAACGCTCATAGTTAAATGCGATGATCCTGTTGATGTAAATCCGGTTATCGCAGAGGAAAAAATGCTGAAACACAGAAGTTTCGAAGGCTTCAACATCAAACCCGAAGCAGATTTTTTGCAGAGCAGAAAGACTGTTCTTATGAATTCAGATTGTCATATTGTGCTTGCTGCTCCTCAAAAAAGCATGACCGACTACTTTTATAAAAATGCTGATGCTGATGAAATGATTTTCGTGCATGAAGGAAGCGGCAAACTAAAAACCTGCTATGGAGAGCTTAGCTTCAGCTATGGAGATTATATTGTAATTCCGAGAGGTTGCATTTACCAAATCCACTTCAACGACGAAAAAAACAGACTTTTCATTGTGGAATCTCCTCACCCCATACGATACCCGAAAAGATACCTAAGCAAATATGGTCAGTTGATGGAACATTCCCCTTATTGTGAAAGAGACATCAGATGTCCGGAAAAACTTGTCACTCATGATGAAAAAGGTGACTTCATCATCAAAACCAAAAAGAAGGGATGGATGTACGGTATTCACTATGGCACTCATCCGTTTGATGTAGTGGGCTGGGACGGCTGTTGTTATCCTTTTATATTCAGCATTCATGATTTTGAACCCATAACAGGCCGTGTTCACCAGCCGCCTCCTGTTCACCAAACATTTGAAACCAATGCTTTTGTGGTTTGTTCCTTTGTGCCAAGATTATACGATTATCATCCACAATCCATACCAGCTCCTTACAACCACAGCAACATCGACAGCGATGAATTGTTGTATTACGTTGATGGCGATTTCATGAGCAGAAAACATGTTACGAAGGGAATGATTACGCTTCACCCAGCTGGCATACCACACGGGCCACATCCCGGAACGGTTGAAAAGAGTATTGGAGCAAAAGAAACCAAAGAACTTGCAGTGATGGTAGATACTTTCAGGCCACTTCAACTCACCACTACCGCACTGGAAATTGAA
>CANHMN010000105.1 GCA_947461645.1 Chitinophagaceae bacterium
ACTTCAGTTATTAAAAACACCCATTTGGTTGATTCATTGTTAGGTTCAGGAATAAAAGTCACTACAATTTTTGGTCCTGAGCATGGATTCAGGGGGAAGGCTGATGCCGGTGAGCATATTGAAAATGGGGTAGATTCAAAAACAGGCGTAAAAGTAATCAGTTTGTATGGCGACCATAAAAAGCCTACCGCTAAAGATCTGGAAGAGTTGGATGTGCTGGTTTTTGATATTCAGGATGTAGGGGTCAGATTCTATACCTTTATTTCTTCCCTTCAGTACTTTATTGAAGCGGCATTGGAAAATAAAAAACCACTTATTGTACTTGACAGACCTAATCCCAATGGTTTCTATGTTGATGGTCCGGTGTTGGATAAGTCGTTTAGCAGTTTTGTAGGAATGCAGCCTATACCTGTTGTTCATGGAATGACCATAGGTGAATATGCTTTAATGATTTGCGGTGAAAGTTGGCTAACTCCAGGTAACGATTACGCAGATCCGAAAAGACTACTAACTATAATCCCTTGTTTGCATTACGACCATAATACTAAATATGTACTGCCGGTTAATCCATCACCCAATCTCAGGCAGATGCAATCCATCTATCTTTATCCTTCCACTTGCTTTTTTGAAGGTACAGTGTTGAGTGAGGGAAGGGGAACGGAAACGCCTTTTCAAGTGTTTGGGCATCCTACATTGCCAAAGAAATTATTTTCATTTATACCGAAACCAAACGAAGGAGCCAAAAGCAGCAAATGTTACAATCAGTTATGCTATGGCTGGAATCTTTCGGGAACAACGGATGAAGTGCTAAAGCTGGTAGATAACAAATTACAGATTAAATATCTCTTGAGAGCTTACGAAATGTTTCCGGGTAAAGACAGTTTCTTTCTGAAAAATAATTTCTTCAATAAGTTAGCCGGCAATGATATTTTGATGAATCAAATAAAGACAGGTGTTGCTGAAACTGACATTCGTAAAAGTTGGGAAGCAGAACTTGAAAAATTCAAATCCATCAGAAAAAAATATTTACTGTATAAAGATTTTGAGTAAGAACAAATAATTAAAAGTGTTTTAAAAAAGTACTAATCTTTCATGAATGATTTTAAAAAACTGCGCATCATATTTATGGGAACGCCGGAGTTTGCGGTTTCTTCCCTGGATAAACTTGTTAAAGCCGGCTGTAATATTGTTGCGGTTGTAACTGCTCCTGATAAACCTGCAGGTAGGGGAATGACAATGCATCAGTCTGCCGTGAAGCAATATGCTGTCGCTAATGATATTCCTTGCTTGCAACCCATAAAATTAAAGAGTCCTGATTTTTTAGAAACGCTGAGTGAGCTGAAACCTGATTTGCAAATTGTAGTTGCTTTCAGAATGTTGCCCGAAGTGGTTTGGAATTTGCCCCCTATGGGAACAGTTAACCTACACGGATCATTACTGCCACAATACAGAGGTGCAGCACCAATCAATTGGGCTATTATCAATGGAGAAAATCATACAGGGGTTACTACTTTCAAATTGCAACACGAAATAGATACCGGAGATATATTGCTTTCGCAACGAATTGATATCAATGAACAAACTACTGCAGGGATGTTGCATGATGAGATGGCAGCAGTTGGCGCTAAGGTTTTATTGGAAACTGTACAACAATTGAGTGAGGGCGCAATACAACCCAAGCCTCAAATTTTTCAAGCTGAGCTAAAACATGCTCCAAAAATTTTCACTGAAACATGTGAAATCGATTGGCATAAGCCTGTAAAATCGATTTATGATTTGATTAGAGGCCTTTCTCCTTATCCTGCTGCATTTTCTTATTTGGGAAAATCTAAAATTAAAATATTCGGTGCTGCCAAGGAAGAATCAATGCCTGAAACTGCGCCAGGTTCATTTGAAACAGATGGCAAAACATTCTTGAAGTTTGCTTGCTCAAACGGCTACATACATTTGTTGGATGTACAGCTTGAAGGAAAGAAAAGAATGCCGATTGCAGATTTTTTGAGAGGATATAGATTTGAAAAATAGATAGCTCACCGTTTAAACGGTTGACTAGTTTTATCATCTTATCATCAACTTATCTAATAAAGATTTGCTCAATGCAGCTTTTGGTAGAACAATGCTTATGGTATTAATAACGAAGTAAGCCTCTGATACATGGATATATCCTTTGTATGGACCGGCTGTATCTCCCCATGAATTTTTTACTATAAAAAAAGTCTTTCCTTCTTTTGATTTTTCGATACCGATGATGTGCATCAAATGGTCATCTTGTGTAGTTAGGTTTTCAAAAAGCCTTTGCCTTTTTGCTGCATCGTAATCTTCTTCCATAATATCCTCAGTTGATTCGGCAAGTCGTTTTCCTGTTTCCTTACTTACATGAAGGGCGAAACCCATCTTAGCATTGAAGCCGTTGTTGCTTACATCAGCATCCCATACTACTGTATGGCCCGATTTTACAGCATTGATGACTGCTTCGGTGAGTTCGTTAAGGGGGATGTTAAAGTAGCCGCCATTGCTAAAATTATCAGGCACTTCCAATATGAAAGGAGAATAAAATGGGTGATGAGTAAAAGATGTTAGGTTAATGAATTCCTCTGCATTAAATTTTAATACCTCTTTGGCAAAACTAATAGGGGAATAGATCTTTTTGTTGTAAGTAAACTCCTGTGGCGGTACGCCGAGGAATTTGTCAAGTATTTTGTTGTAGCCTGTTTGCCAATTCGCATTAACTTCCTTTCCTTTTACAGGAATAGCTTTTGATGTGGCATCAATAGCGCTGTCGAGGTATTTTTTTAATACCAAAATTAGTTTACTGTGATCGTAGGTGGTTGTTGTTTCAGTTAGTCCGGAATAGCTTGATTGGGGTATAGCACCATACTTTGCAATGGCTTCAATCAAATCATGTCCCAATGCGCCTTCGCTAAAACGTGCATTTCCCTGGCGCAGAAAATAATTCTTTGCTTTGTCAATATAAATACCCCTAACAGTGTACATTTCGCTTAAATCAAGATTGCCGGTTTTATTTTTCAAGGATTGACTCTCTACAAGTGAAGTGCCTGAAAACGACCAGCATGTGCCTGTTTTTTGTTGGTTTTTTACAATGGTTACGGGGTTAACAATAACATCGGTAAAACCCTTGTCATTTTTTTTCAGAAAATCAGTTTGGGCTATGTTGTTTACATCAATTGCCTTTGCTTTTAAAGCTGAAAGCTTTTTATCGTCTGTTGACTTTATGTCTGTTTGAGCAATTACAACGGTAAAGCCTATGCTCAATAGGATAAGCGAAAATATTTTTTTCACAGCGAATGTTTAGGATGATGAAAAATCTTTAGCGTTTTGTACAATTAGCTTGGCATTAATAAGCTACTATTGCATCAAATTGTTCTTCCGTTACACCGAGCTCTTCGGCGCCGGCTTTGCTCAGACGTAAGAAAATGCCTTTGTTTTGGCTAATATCAGGTATAACGTCCAGCACCTTGGCATAAATAACTTTTTGGTTGAGCTTGTTGGTTATTTTTACAATCGTTCCTGATGGCGCAGTATTGTGTAAGCAATAGTATTTTCCATCATCCCAGCCGCTGGTGCTTTTGAATGCTGCAGCTTTTCCCTCTTCTTCCACGCCATTGTTTTTGTTGGCAGATTGTGAAACAAAAGCGCTTCTGAAATAACCGCCGCCTTCAGCTGTTACTTTCGGACCGGAAGTAGGTGTGATGTTGGAGTAAGAAGGTGTTTCGTCCTTTTCAAGTTTATTGGCACGATCTGTTTTAAAATCAGAGCTTGAGTTGTTTGAAACAGGGTACTTGTCAAAACTGCTGTTTGATTTATTGTCTGTTCCATTTTCATAACCAACAATTAATTTCATTCCTTCAGACAACGATTCATTTTCAAGGCTGTTCCATTTTTTAATACTGTCTATGGATACCTTGTTGTATTTCATTCTGATTTGAAAAAGATTCTCTTTCTTCAATACAGTATGATAAACAGGAACAAGATTTTTTTGTGCTTGTGTTTTTACTTCAACCGTAGAATTAGAATTGTTCGTTTCGGTATTTGATGTAGTATTGTTTTCGGTTTTGTTGTTGGCTGTATTGTCAGCCGGAACCGGTGTCATTGTTTTTTGTGCCGGAATTTTCAATACCTGGCCAATCGTTAGTCCCGTTTCAAATGGGATTTTATTATAGGTGGCCAACTCTCTCGGATGAACATTGTATTGTCTGCCAATTGAGAATAGTGTTTCTTTTGCACCAACGGTATGTGTTTGCTGAGCAAAAGAAATCATCGGACACAATAACAATACAATAAATAATCTTTTCAAGGTAGTGTTCATTTTATAATGAATTTATATTTTGCAAAGATGCACTATAAAATTAAGGAAATACTCATTTACTTGTTAAGTATCTTCCACTCTTTGGGGTAATAGTTATTAATGCGGTTAGGCAGTTTTTTGATCCAGCCCAAAGGAACTTGATTGTATTTTACTAAAGTCCATCCAACAGGGCATTCGGGTAAATCAAGATTAGATAACCTTAAATAATCAAGAGCTGTTTTTAAGTCAACTTCAATACTTGGTAAAGATGGGTTGATAATTGTACTCAATGCCAATTCGTGAGAAGGAATCAAATCGTTTTTAGCAAAACTGCCAATTTGTATGCCTGCTTTTTTTAAGTAAAGGTTTTTTTGCAAAAAAGAAATTTCATTAAGCACAAGCTCAGTCATTGCAATGATGTTTTCTTCCCAAAAAAAATAGGAGAGTGCAATGGAACTGCTGACCCATTTATTTAAAATATTCAATTGTGTTTTGTTGGGTTGTTCCTGCTTTGATTTCGATTTATGTTGTACTGGTTTGCCTTTTTCGCTGTTCCTTTTTCTTAAAGCACAAATAAAAAATCCTTCTCCCTTTATTTTATCCGGATAAAAACGATATCCATATGCATTGTGTTTTTTGGATTGACTTTCTATGATATTGTGATTGCTGATTGCTATTTGTATTCGCTCCATTTGATGCTCTTCAATAAGCCAGTCTGCAATGTCCTCATTTTCCGATGTTGAATAAGAGCATGTGGAATAAATCAAGATGCCATCTTCTTTGAGCGCAGGCAACACATCAGAGAGTATTCTTTGCTGCCGTTGGCTGCATAAAGCTACATTATCAATGCTCCATTCTTTAATGGCCTCATTGTCTTTCCTGAACATACCGCTGCCACTGCATGGCGCATCGGCTACTATGATGTCGAAATAACCAGGCAGCCGATCAAAATCTTTTGGGTCGTTATTTGTAACCACTACATTGGAGGCTCCCCATTTTGTAATATTTTCAGAAAGAACGGTTACTCTGGTCTTGATAACCTCATTGCAAATCAATAAGCTATCCGTTGAAATCAAGGATTGTATTAAAGTAGACTTACCTCCGGGAGCAGCACACAAATCCAATACTTTTTTTGAAGTACTCAGATCGCTTGTTTGTTTCAGTACCTCTTCCAAAAACATACTGCTGGCCTCCTGAACATAATAGGTTCCTGCATGAAACAAAGGATCTAAAGTGAATGAAGGACGGTCAGTAAGGTAATAGCCATTGCTGCTCCATTCAATTTTATGATCAAATGGTAATGATAAAATATCAACTGTTTGAATTTTTTGTTGATTGATTCTAATTGAGGTTAGCGGATGCGCTTGCTGATGGGTTTGTTCAAATGCAATGGAATCAAAACCTGCAGCATCCTGCAGAGACAATAAAAGTTCCTTTGGCAACTGATTGTTCATAGTGGAAAGCAGCCCATTGTAGTAAATAAATTAGAGGTAACTGAATGGGCTAAACGCTTTTGATTTCTGTACAAAGATCCTGTAATACTTTCTTTGCATCGCCAAATAACATCGATGTTTTGGGTTTAAAGAAAAGCTCATTTTCAATACCTGCATAACCGGGCTTCATGCTTCTCTTGTTTACCACAACTGCTTTAGCCAATTCAACATCTAAAATGGGCATGCCATAAATAGGAGAGGTAGGGTCTGTTTTTGCAGCCGGATTCACCACGTCATTTGCTCCTAATATCAATACTACATCTGTTGTAGAAAATTCATCGTTGGCTTGTTCCATTTCCAATAAATGATCGTAACTCACATCGGCTTCAGCAAGCAATACATTCATGTGCCCTGGCATACGGCCTGCAACAGGGTGAATGGCATATTTTACCTCAACACCTTTTTCAGTCAATATTTTTTCAAGCTCGTGACAAATATGTTGTGCCTGAGCAACTGCCAATCCATATCCTGGTACAATCATAACTTTACCGGCATAGCTCATCATCATTGCCGTATCGCTTAAACTGATTTCTTTGTAATGTCCCTGTGCGCCTGAAG
>CANHMN010000106.1 GCA_947461645.1 Chitinophagaceae bacterium
AGGCAGAAAATTCATAAAACAGTTGCCACATCAAACTCATCAAATCAAGTAATATTGAAAGGTCAACAACGTAGATTTTCCGATTTTTCGTAACAAAAAAATCATTACTTTTGCCTCCCTTTAGGATGCCGGGGTAGCTCAGCTGGTTAGAGCATCGGATTCATAACCCGAAGGTCGGCAGTTCAAGTCTGCTCTCCGGTACAAAAAGTCAGAGCGAAAATGAGAGCGGGTGCGATCATGAAGCTCTGACTTTTTTCTTCGCTCTCACGCTGTTTCTCGCTCTGATTTAATCAACTTGTTATAGGACGAAATTTAAATGGTGGGCTAGTCCGTTTTTACAACCAACCAAATCTTTACTTTATTACCTTTGGTTCCTGTATTTGCCTATAATTTTGTCATTATCATTGATTAGTCAAAAAAATACCATGAAGAAAATATTTTCACTTGTACTGTTTTTTGCCCCCATTGTTAATCATGCGCAGAAAACTGTTTCCCAAAAAGAGGAAAACAAAAATCCTTTATCCACTTCCTCCACATACAGTGCACTAAAATTTAGAAGCGTGGGTCCAGCACTCGTTTCGGGAAGAATCAGCGATATCGTTGTAAATCCTGCTAAAAAATCACAATGGTACATTGCCGTTGCGTCGGGCGGAGTATGGAAAACTGATAATGCAGGCATTACGTTTAACCCTTTGTTTGATGCACAATCTTCTTTCTCTATCGGTTGCATTGCTATGGATCCTAACAATACCAATGTTATATGGGTAGGTACAGGTGAAAACAACAATCAACGTAGTGTGGCATACGGCGATGGGGTATATAAATCTGATGATGGCGGTAAATCATGGACCAACATGGGACTCAAAAATTCTGAACACATCGGAAAAATTGCCATTGACCCAACTAACAGCAATATCGTTTACGTTGCAGCGTATGGACCACTTTGGTCTGCCGGTGGTGACAGGGGTATTTACAAAACAATCGATGGAGGCAAAACCTGGACTCAAGCACTTAAAGTAAGCGACAACACAGGGTTCAATGAAGTTCATATCGATCCCAATCACCCCAACATTATCTATGCTGCAGCTCATCAACGCCGCAGGCATGAATGGACTTACATCAGCGGTGGACCTGAATCTGCTCTTTACAAAAGTGATGATGCCGGTGCAACATGGAAAAAGCTTACAAATGGTTTGCCGGCTTCAGATATGGGAAGAATTGGGTTGGCTATTTCTCCCATCAATTCAGACATGCTTTTTGCTATCGTTGAAGGGAACGATGACGACAAAGGATTTTACCGCTCCACAGACAGGGGAGCAAGCTGGGAAAAAAGATCCGGCTGGTCTACTGTCGGAAATTACTACCAGGAAATTTTCGCTGATCCTAAAAATGCAGACAAGATTTATTCCCTTGATACCTGGGCGCAAGTAAGTTTAGATGGTGGAAAAACTTTCAAAGGATTGGGTGAAAAAAACAAGCATGTCGACAACCACGCATTATACATTGATCCCGCCAATACAGATCATTTAATCATGGGCTGCGATGGCGGATTATACGAAACATGGGATGGCGCCAAATACTGGCATTTCAAGGCAAATTTACCCATTACACAGTTTTACAGAGTGTCTGTTGATAACAGTTTGCCCTTCTATAATATCTATGGAGGTACGCAAGACAACAACTCGTTAGGTGGTCCATCAAGAACAATTAGTGCATCGGGTATTTTGAATTCTGACTGGTTCATTACAGTTGGTGGTGATGGTTTTGAATCGGTGGTGGACACAGAAGATCCCAATATTGTTTATTCGCAATGGCAGTATGGTGGACTTGTTCGTTATGATAGAAAATCAGGTGAGTCGCTCGATATCAAGCCACAGGAAAAAGAAGGCGAAGCCGCATACCGTTGGAATTGGGATGCACCGCTGCTCATTAGTGAATTCAAAAATACCCGACTTTATTTTGCTGCGAACAAAGTATTCAAAAGCGATGACAGAGGCAACACCTGGAATGTAATAAGCGATGATCTTAGCAAAGGTATAGACAGAAACAAACTAACGGTAATGGATAAAGTTTGGAGTATGGATGCCATAGCAAAAAACTCTTCTACCTCGTTTTACGGAAACATTACCGCACTTGCCGAAAGCCCCAAAAATGAAAACATGCTTTATGCAGGTACAGATGATGGGCTCATTCAAATAACAGACAACGGCGGAAGGAGCTGGACAAAAACGGAAAAGTTTGCAGGAGTGCCTGAAAACACACTCGTGCACAACATCATTTGTTCACAGCACTTTGAAAATACTGCCTATGCTGTTTTCAATAACCATCGAAATGCAGATTTTAAACCTTATCTGTTGAAAACTACCGATAAGGGAAAAACGTGGATAAACATAGCATCCAATCTTCCGGAAAGAGGTTCGGTATATTGTGTTGCAGAAGATCATGTAAACAGTAACCTGCTGTTTGTGGGTACAGAATTTGGTATTTATTTCACACTCGATTGTGGTGCAAATTGGGTTGCTTTGAAAAATGGTTTGCCGACCATCTGTGTCAGGGATATAGCTATTCAAAAAAGAGAAAATGATCTCGTGCTCGCTACCTTCGGCAGAGGCTTTTATGTACTCGACGATTATTCCATCCTTCAAAAAATAAAACAGGAAGATTTACAGAACAATGCAAAACTCTTTGCTGTAAAAGATGCACAGGTATACATCGAATCTACTCCACTCGGACACAGCGGAAAATCTAATCAGGGAGAATCTTTTTACACTGCTGACAATCCACCTGTTGGAGCCAATATTGCTTATTGGTTCAAGGAGGATATTAAAACAATGAGAGAAAAGAGAAAAGAGATGGAAAGGGAAAGCATCAAAAATAATTTACCTGTTTATTATCCATCTGCAGATTCCATCAGAATGGAAGATGCCGAAGAAGGAGCTTACCTCATGTTGGTTATTTGCGACGAATACAACAATGTGGTTAGAAAAATTAAAAGACCAGCCCGAAAAGGATTGTATCGTATCACCTGGAATGGTAGACTTGATGTGACAAGCCCGGCAAATTTATCTGCACTTAATAATCCTGATGATGGCGATCAGGGCCCGCTTGCGCTTCCAGGAAAATATGCAGTTTGTTTGGTTAAAGTACAAAAGGGAAAAGTTGATACCCTTACAGAAAATACCTATTTCCAATTGCTTTCTTTAAATAACAATACTTTACCGGTAAACAGAAAAGAGCTAGCAGCATTCAACAAAGATTTGTCGGAATTTAGAAGAGTGGTTTTGGCAACTGCAGAATATTGCAATAATGTAAAAGACCGAATTGGTTACATCAAGGCTGGCATATTTCAGATCAATGACTTAGCAGAAGATTTAATTAAAGAAGTGAAGAATGTAGATTCCTTGCTTCAGAAAATCAATTTTGACCTTCGTGGCGATCAAAGTTTAGCCAAAAGGGAATTCGAGACCTTGTCCGGCTTACTTTCAAGAGTAGAAGGTATTGTCAATAACTTATGGTCTACATCAGCCCAACAAACCAATACGTATGTTGAAAGATTGAATGAAAGCAAGCAAACGTTCAATAGGATTTATGCGAATGCCAAGTTATTGAAATCAAAAATTGAATCCATAGAAAATAAACTCGAAAAGAGAAAGGCACCTTACACGCCAGGAAGATTTCCGGAGTACAATGGGAAATGAAAATGAGTTGTTAATGGATTAACTTCCAAATAACATCTTCATTTTTTATGTCGTATTTTTCAATGATTCCTTTTTGCATAAGCCTTTTCAAAATAAGCTTGGCTTCTGTATTGTTGTTGTCTGTCAAAAAGCCAAACTCGGTTGTGGTAAGTGTTGGATATTTTTTGAAAAGCTTATTTTACTTACGTTTTACAGGGCTCTTGATAGCGTCCGGAATGAATTCGAGCAAAGTCTTTTCAAATTTCGAGTAGGGTTGGTTTTTAATGCAGCTATTTTTTAAGGATAATGGTTGTTTTTGGTTTCTTTTTTCTATTATTGCTAAAATATTTAGCAAATTATGAGTAACGATGAAGCCAAAATGAAAGGCTATTTCATAAGAGGAGAAGCATTGCCTGTGTTGCCCGGCTATGGTTTTGTTGCCAATGCGGGCTTTCCTTCACCTGCCGCCGATTTTGTGGAAGAGGAAATCGACCTCAATAAACATTTGATTCCACGTCCCAATTCCACTTATATCGTGAGGGCTGTGGGCGATTCGATGATTAATGCGCATATTCCTGATAATACATTGTTGGTGGTAGACAGAAGCATAAAGCCGGTCAGTAACCGGATTGTAGTAGCAGTCATCAATAACGAATTCACCATTAAGCGCTTTATTCAGAACAGTTCGGGAATAAGACTTGTACCTGAAAGTCCGAATCCGAGGTATAAACCCATTCCCATTGTTGAGGGTGTGGATTTCAGCATTTGGGGAGTGGTTACTCATATCATCATTAAAGCAGCAGATGTTTGACCATGATAGCATTGATTGATTGTAATAATTTTTATGCTTCTTGTGAGCGGCTGTTTCAGCCGGCTTTGAGAAACAGGCCTATTGTGGTGTTAAGCAACAATGATGGATGTGTGATTGCCCGAAGCGATGAGGCGAAGCAATTGGGTATTAAAATGGGTGCGCCGGCGTTCCAGATTAAGGAGCTTATTGATCAGCATAAAGTTGCTGTGTTTTCTTCCAATTATATTCTGTACGGAAGCTTGAGCAACAGAGTGATGAATGTATTAAGGAATTTTGCTCCTGTGATTGAAGTGTATTCCATTGATGAAGCTTTTCTCGATCTTACGGGCATGAATTATGTTGATCTTTATGAACTTGGTATTTCGATAAGAAGGGAAGTGCTGAATCAGGTAGGCATTCCTGTTAGTATAGGTATTGCGCCAACAAAGACACTGGCTAAAATGGCCAATCGCTATGCGAAGAAGGAGAAAAAAGGGGTCGGTGTACATCTGGTACAGGATAGTATTCAGATAAACAATTTATTGAAGCATACTAAAATTGAGGACATATGGGGTGTTGGTCGTCAATATGCGATGAAGCTTATGCAATACAATGTTTTTACTGCGGCCGATCTTGTTGCCCTGAATGAAGACTGGATTCGTACACACATGACGGTGGTAGGGTTGCGTTTGGTAAAGGAATTAAAAGGTGTTTCCTGTGTAGAATGGGATGCATTGCCTTCTGCTAAAAAATGTATACAAACGGCCCGCTCTTTTGGTAAGCTGTTGTCTAAAAAAGAAGAATTGGCTGCTCCTGTTTCTAGCCATGCTGCAAGTTGTGCGGCTAAACTGCGCTATCAAAATACCTGTGCAGGTGCAATACAGGTTTTCATTCATACCAATCCGCATCGCAAACAGGATCCGCAATATTTCCGATCGGTCACCATGTCTCTGGAAGTGCCTACTTCAGATTCCTCAGAAATCATCAACGCCGCTCTTCGTGGTTTGGGAATTATTTACAAGCCGGGATATCTTTACAACAAGACAGGTGTGCTGGTTTTTGATATTGTTCCGGAAGATCAGGTGCAGCTTGGTTTGTTTGATTCGTTCGACAGGGGGAGGAGTGGAAAAATGATGCAAGTACTTGATGAGGTCAATGGAAAATTTGGTAAAGACACTTTACGTTATGCGGTTCAGGGCTATAAGAAACACTGGAAGCTTAAACAGCAGAAACTGTCGCCATGCTATACAACCAATATACTGGAAGTACTTACGATAAAAATATAGGTCAATAAAAAAGCTTCGTAGGAACGAAGCTTGTGAAAAAAAAGTATGGTTTTTTTAGGAAGGGTTATTCTTTAACAAATCGCATAGTTTGGGTATTGCCGTACTGATCAATAACCGAAATGGTGTAGGATCCGGGAGTAAGCGATTGTGTGATGATTTCGTTGGATGTTATTTTTCCAATAGTCATTTGTTGTCCTTTGCTATTGAGAATACGATAGCTGTTTCCAATGACGTTTGTTCCGGATAAGAAAAGGTTTTGGCGTACAGGATTAGGTGAAAGGCTGAAATTGTTTTTTAAGGCTGAAACTTCAACGGTTTTGCTGATGAGTTTTGCTCCACTTAAATCGACTGAAACAATTCTGTAGAAATTATTTCCTTTTGAAATATTCTTGTCGGAAAAAGTGTAATAGGATTTGGAATTGCTGTTTCTTGCATCAACTTTTCCAATAGAGGAGAAACGAATGCCATCGGAGCTGCGCTCAACTGAAAAATAAGCTGTAGTGGTTTCCGATTCTGTTGTCCACGCAACATCAGCCTGATTGTTTTTTAAGGTTGCGGTAACTGAAGTAAA
>CANHMN010000107.1 GCA_947461645.1 Chitinophagaceae bacterium
ATAGGAACTGGACTTACGTTTGTTTTTTACCTTTTAGGTGGCCTAAAATTCATAGGTTTGTTTTTAATTATTTTAACCAGTAAACGATTTAACTTCTTAACTACCTTTTTGGTTTATGGTTCTGTTATTTTAAGTTCAGTTGCTACTGCCATGTTTCATGATTTATTGACTTGGGGAATTTTTTTACTGGCTATTTTTTGCGTTAAATACAAACCTTCAAATGTTATTAAGTTAACACTTTTGTTATTTTTTGTTTTTATAAGTGTTTTTATTCAATTAATAAAAGGAGAATACCGTGAGGTTACCTGGAAAAATGAAAAAGAAGGTGATATCGAGACATTGGGAGAAACAGTTCAGGAACAAGTTTCAAGTCAGGAGCTTTTTTCTTTGGAAAGACTTGCTCAAAGCAATGTAAGAATCAATCAGGGAGCAATTATCACCAATATCATGAACTACATTCCTGAAAAAAAAGCTTTTGCAGAGGGTGCTGAACTGGTGGATGTTTTGGAAGCCGCAATCATGCCAAGGTTTCTCTCTGAAAATAAACTAACGGCCGGCAACAGAGAGTTTTTCATGAAATGGTCGGGGATGGTTATTGGAAGAGGGGTGTCTATGGGATTAAGTTCTGTTGGAGATGCTTACATAAATTTTGGAGTATTGGGAGGTATAGTTTTTATGTTTTTTTATGGATTGCTTTTTAATCGAGTTCTACTTTATTTTCATAAAAAATCAAACATTTTTCCAGTTTTAATGGTATTAACTCCTTTGGTGTTTTATTACCCTATAAGGCCTGATAGTGAGTTACATACCTTGTTAGGTCATCTTATTAAGTCTTGCTTCTTGATTTTTGTAATCATACAAATTTGGAAACCTGTTTTTTTCTTTCAAAGAAATGAGTCGCTTAAGTCCTAAACGCATATTGATTTTCATTCCATGGTTTAAGCCCGCTTATAGAGCCGGAGGGCCAATAAGATCTATAGATACATTAATAAGTAATTATAATAGCGATGTTACTTATTTTATAGTATGCGGGAATAAGGATATAGATGGTACGGTTAATAGCGTTGTATCTTTTGACAGTTGGATCAATTTCAGCAGCAATACAAAAGTTTGGTATCACTCAGGCAATTTTATTTCCTTGCCCTTAAACGACATTGTTGAAAAGGCAAATCCTACGCACGTAATGTTGGTTGGCATGTTCTCTTGGACCTACAATCTTTATCCTTTGCTAAGGTTGCGCAAATTCAAATTAATATGGTCTGTGAAAGGCATGCTACATCCTCAGGCTTTAAGTCAAAAGAGATTTAAAAAGAGGCTATTGTTGAAATCATTGCGCTTGGTTACATTTTTCAAAAATGTCACCTTTCACGCTACAAATGAAGTGGAAAGTCAGTATATCAAAAATGCTTTTGGTGAGATTGTGCGCGTTCGAACAGCACTGAATATACCTCATCATTACCATTGTGCAAATCCAATGGAAAAGAAAACAGGATGCATACGTTTGCTTTCTATTTCGCTGATTAGTCCGATGAAAAACCATAAACTTGTTTTGCAAAGTCTTATGCAATGCAGAGATGAAGTGAAGTATGATATTGTAGGTGCTGTTAAGGATAAATCTTATTGGAAAGAGTGTTCGGGATTGATTGATAAATTGCCCAAAAATGTGACAGTAAATTACCATGGAGAACAAACACCTGAAAATTTGGAGCCGTATTTAACCAACACCCATTTATTGGTGATGCCCAGTAAGAGTGAGAATTATGGTCATGCCATAGTGGAGGCATTATCAATGGGCAGGCCGGTTCTAACTTCTTTACACACTCCCTGGAACAATTTGCAAATTAACCATGCAGGAATTAATGCCAATACAGAAGTGCACGAAATTGCAGAGGCAATAGACTTTTTCCTTAAAATGAATCAGGAAGAATACAACATCTATTGTAAGGGCGCCCGACAATACTTTGAGAAGTTTTTAAATGTAGAGCAAATTTTGGACCAGTACGATCAATTGTTTGATTAACCATTAGAAATGAAGACAACCTTTATAAATCGTTCTTATTTATGGTTTCTGGTAAAGTTTATTTGCTTGTTTCTGCTCTTTTACTATGGAACAAAATTTTTTATTGGTGCATCTGCTCCCAAAGGAGATTATTATTTACCATTTTTGGCTGAACATCTTGATTACATCAGTTGGATGAGGAATATGCTTCTTCATGGAGCTGCAATGATTGCAGGTCTTTTTGGTTATGAAACCCAATTTGAAGATCCATTTCTAATAAGAGTAGTTGGTGGTCGTGGTGTTTTTGTGGCTTTTTCCTGTGTGGGCTATGGGGTGATGAGCTTCTGGAGTGCCTATGTTCTTGCCAATCGCTGGAAATTCCCGAATAGTTTGCTTTGGCTTCTTCTGGGAAATCTCATCATCGTAGTGATAAATGTTTTTCGTATAGGTTTATTTTTAGTGGCAATAAATAAGCAAACAAGATTTCCATTTGGAATAGACCACCATACTTGGTTTAATATAGTCGCTTATATTGCGATATTTATGTTGATTTATTTTTTTGAAAAAAAACAGCGTTTATAATGACAGATCTTTCCCTATACAAAAAAGTAAATATTAATTCAAGCGAAGGATTCTTAAAGCCAATTTTTTGGTATATCGTTAATCATTTGTTTTTCACCCATCATTTTTTCCCCTTTTATGGAGTAAAAAAAGTATTGTTGGTTGCCTTTGGAGCCAGGATTGGAAAAGGTTTTGTGATTAAACCAGCTGTCAATATCAAATATCCATGGAAGCTGGAAGTGGGAGATGATGTGTGGATAGGAGAAAATGTATGGATAGACAATATAGGCAACGTTACAATCGGAAGCAATGTATGTATCTCTCAAGGAGCAATGTTATTGACTGGTAACCATAATTATAAATCAGAAACGTTTGATCTGATGATAAAGCCCATAGTAGTTGAAGAAGGTGTTTGGATCGGAGCCAAAGCAACAATTGCTCCGGGAGTTACGTGTAAAGCATACTCTGTTTTGAGTATGGGATCTGTTTTAACAGGCGATATGGAAAACCATTCTATCTATCAGGGCAATCCGGCTGTAAGGAAGAAAGAAAGAACTTTTAACAGCTGATTTACCGAGCTTAATATAAATTAGCTTCCAATATTCTTAACTTCACTCTTCGAATTTATCTACCAATATAAGCAATGAAGATATCATTGATTACTGTTACACGGAATTCTGGGCAATATTTAGAAGATTCCATCAAATCTGTAGTTGGGCAAACCTACAAGGATATTGAATTTATTATTATTGATGGAAAATCAAACGATAATACCATTGACATCATTAAAAAATATGAAAACTACATTCACCATTGGATTTCGGAACCGGACAGAGGTATGTATGATGCCATCAACAAGGGAATGCAACTTTCAACAGGTGATATAATTGGAATTCTTAACAGTGATGATATTTTTGACAACAATGATGTTGTGGCCGCAATTGTAAAAACTTTTGTAGAACAACAAGTTGATAGCATTTACGGAGATTTAGAGTATGTGGAACAGCACGATGTTAAAAAAGTATATCGAATTTGGAAAGGAAGGCCTTACAAAAGAAGTCGTTTTTTATCGGGGTGGATGCCAGCACATCCCACCTTTTATTTCAAAAGGAAACTTTACGAGGCTTATGGCGGTTATGAAAATCACTATTACAGCGCTGCTGATTATGAATTAATGTGTCGTTATCTTTACAAATTCAAATCCAGTTCCTTTTATTTGCCTAAATTCATTGTAAGAATGCGCAGGGGTGGACAAAGCAATGGAAGCCTGAAAATGAGGTTGAGGGCTAACAGAAGAGATTATTTGGCAATGAAAAAAAACAACATTCCATTTGCTTTTATTGTTTCCATTTTAAAACCCTTGAGTAAACTTCATCAATACTATAAAGTATCCAGAACAAATTAAAGCCATGTTTTCCTTTTTTAAAAAGAAGAATAAAATTCAATACCCCGATTTTTTTCCGATCAAATCAGATATGCATTCGCATATTTTACCCGGATTGGATGATGGCGCACCTGATGTAGAAGCTTCGTTGCAGCTGATCAGAGGTATGATGGACTTAGGAATTAAAAAGGCTGTTGCTACACCGCATATCATTGACGATTTGTACAGAAACAATCCCTCAACAATAAACGCTGCGTTAGGACTGCTTCAATCGGAACTTAATAAAGAAGGATTAGACTTTGAGGTTTCTGCTGCGGCTGAATACATGATTGATTCCCACTTCCTTCAATTGATTAAGAACAGAGAGAATTTATTGACCATAAAAGACAATCTCATTCTTACGGAGTTTTCTTATGCTTCTTCACCCGACGATCCTTTCAGAATTTGTTTTGAAATCATAATGGCAGGATACAAACCTATTCTAGCTCATCCTGAACGCTATCCTTATTTCAACAGAAACCTCAAGATATATTCTAAACTTTCCGAACAAGGATTCCTTTTTCAGGTAAACCTTCTTTCACTTACAGGGTACTACGGCAAAGATGTTGCTCAGGCTGCAGTTTATCTAATAGAAAACAATATGGTTGCATACCTGGGGACAGATCTTCACCATCTTCGTCATTTAGAGGCGTTGTCTGATCCTAAAAACCGGACTTTGTTTCATGAATTACTTTCTCACCGTAGCTGGAACTTATTCTAAGTTCAAATTTCCCAGTCAACAATTTTATTTTCCAAAGCTGGTTGATAGAGGGTGGTTATCTTGATATAGTTATCAGTATAACCTTCCATCATTCCATTTTTGTTTTTCCCTTCAAATAAAACTTTTCGGGTTTGTCCGTTGTGTTGTGAAGTGAATTGTTGCATTTTTACGAAACTCATGTTTCTCAACATTTTGTTTCTTTCATTTCTAACGCTAATGGGTACCACAGGTTTCAAGTCAATAGCCAATGTATTTTCTCTTTCTGAGTAAGTAAATACATGTAGGTAGGATATATCCAACGAAGAAATAAATTCACTGCTTTCTTTAAAATCTGCATCGGTCTCACCCGGAAAACCTACAATAACATCTGCTCCAATGCAGGCATGTGGAATTAATTTTTTGATGTGCTCCACACGTTCCGCATAAACATCTTTCTTATATCTTCTTCTCATGCCCGCAAGCGTTTTGTCGCTTCCGCTTTGCAAGGGCATGTGAAAATGCGGCATGAACTTTTTACTTTGACTGATAAATGAAATCATTTCAAGTGAGAGTAGATTGGGCTCAATGGAGGATATTCTTACTCTTTCAATCTCACTTTTATTTTCGATGGCTTCAATAAGTTCAAAAAAATTTTCTTCTTTCTTTTTCCCTCCGTGAAGTCCTTTTCCAAAGTCACCTAAATTAATTCCGGTCAACACCACTTCTTTTGCGCCGGCCTTGGTAATTTCTTCAATGTTGTTTAATACATTTAGAATACTGTCGCTTCTGCTTTTTCCCCTGGCCATTGGTATGGTACAGAAACTGCAGTTGTAATCACATCCGTCCTGCACTTTTAAAAAAATACGTGTTCTTTCTTTGATGGAATAGGAGGGGACAAATGTGTTTACTTCTTCAATGTCGCAGCTGCATATTTTGCCTTCATCATTTCTGGTAAGGTCTTTTAAATGCTCTACAATGTTGAATTTTTCAGCAGCACCCAATACAAGGTTTACGCCCGGTATGGCTGCAATTTCTTCTGGTTTTAGCTGGGCATAACAACCTGTTACCACAACCATGGCCTCGGGTGAGGTTCTTTGTATTCGTCTAACAAGTTGTCTGCATTCTTTGTCTGCATTGTCTGTAACAGAACAGGTATTGATGATGTAGAGATCTGCGGGTTCCGTAAATTCTTTTTTCACAAATCCCTCTTTTTCGAGCAACCTCGACATGGCAGTAGTTTCACTGAAATTCAGCTTACAGCCTAGGGTATGCAATGCAACAGTTTTGCTCATGGTGCAAAATTAATAAAAGTTGAGCTATTTGAATCGGCTTTAGTATGCCTATAATGATCAATTGATCAAGCCTAAAAATTAGTTGAACAAATTATCAGTACAGTGTTATGATAAATGATTGAACAGTTGAAGGCAGGTTGATTGGTCTGTTTTGAGTTGTGCTTGCAGTTCATCAATATTGGTGAATTTAATTTCATCTCTTATTTTCTGAACAATATTAATAGTCAATTTCTCTTTATAGATTTCTTTGTCGAATTCAAAAATATGGACTTCAATATTTCTTTCTTTGCCGTCAAATGTTGGCCTGTTGCCAATG
>CANHMN010000108.1 GCA_947461645.1 Chitinophagaceae bacterium
CTCACTGTAAACTGTATCCGAAATTGTTCTACCCGTTGCCTGATTGAAAATACTGATGCGCATTCTGCACATGCACTCCTTGCCTGAAGATTCACCGGGTTGCCATTCAAAAGCAAGCGGTTGCGCCACAACAGATTTTGTATTGCACAAAAAAAGGGCAATACAGATAATTAAAACTGATTTTAAAAAGAAGGTAGGCGAAAAAATAAAGTTCATGGCGTAAAATTAACAACTCCCGACAAAAGAAAAGCCGTCCATTTGGACGGCTTTTCCTATTAGTGTGTTTTCTGAATTAAACTTTAAAATGCGCAAAAGCCTTGTTGGCTTCAGCCATACGATGTGTGTCTTCTTTTTTCTTAAAGGAAGCACCTTCGCCTTTGCTGGCAGCAACGATTTCGTTTGCCAATTTATCAGCCATGCTGCGACCATTTCTTTCGCGGCTGTAACGAATCATCCATTTGATGCTCAAAGAGATTTTTCTGTCAGGGCGAACCTCAGAAGGAATCTGGAAAGTAGCACCACCTATTCTGCGACTGCGAACTTCAACACTTGGAGTGATGTTGGTTAGGGCTTTTTTCCAAACTTCATATCCGTCTTCACCGGTAATTTTAGCAACTTTCTCTAAAGAATCATAGAAAATGTTGAAAGCTCCACTTTTCTTACCTTCCCACATCAAGTTGTTCACGAATCTGGTAACCAATTTATCGTTGAACTTTGGATCTGGAGCTAAAGGAATTTTTTTCGGTTGTGATTTACGCATTGTTATTGATTTTGGCCTTTAAAAGGCTCATTTACTTTTACTGAATTATTTTTTTGCCTTTTTGGTACCATATTTACTGCGACTCTGCTTACGATCTTTAACACCTGCAGTATCCAAGCTTCCGCGAACAATGTGGTAACGAACACCCGGCAGATCCTTCACCCTTCCGCCACGAATCAACACGATGGAGTGCTCCTGAAGGTTGTGACCTTCACCTGGAATGTAGGCAATTACCTCAATCTTATTGGTTAAACGAACCTTAGCCACTTTACGTAGCGCGGAGTTTGGTTTTTTAGGGGTTGTTGTATACACCCTTGTACAAACACCACGACGCTGCGGACAACTGTCCAAAGCCCTTGATTTACTCTTGGATTTGATGATCTCTCTTCCTTTTCTTACTAACTGTTGAATGGTAGGCATTTATTGACCTTTTTATTTTTTGGACGGCAAAGGTAGCGATATAGAATTAAAAACGAAAAAAAATATCCCCGATTTTACAAAAATTATTGGGATGGCTTCGGGATGGCCTAAACAGGCATCATCCAACCGTGGTTGTCAGGTGCTAAACCATACCTGATTTTGTTCAATCTGTCTTTCACTTCCGGCGCGGTTTGCCAGCTTGCTACATCAAAACTCATTACATAATCTTTGTATCTGAGTTCCTTGATTAGGGAAATGGTTGCAGCTGTTCCTGTACCAAACACTTCTTTTAATTCACCTGATTTATGCGCTTCGATGACTTCATCAATACTTAAACTTCTTTCTTCTATGGTTAACCCAAGCTCTTTTAATACACAAATGACGCTGTCTCTAGTTACTCCGGCAAGTATGGTACCTGCACCCAAATCAGGGGTGATGGCAGTATTTCCAATAATAAAAAACACATTCATGGTACCGCATTCCTGCACATATTTGTGCTCAAAAGCATCTGTCCAAAGCACCTGATCATACCCTTTCTTCTTGGCTTCAGACGTGGCAAACATTGCTGCTCCATAGTTACCTGCAGCTTTTGCATACCCCACTCCACCCGGAACAGCACGAACATATTGCTCCTCAACATAAATGCGCATTGGTGTGTTGTAATAAGGGCCAGTTGGACTCAATATAATCATGAATTTGTACTTGTCACCCGGCTTTACCCCAATCATTTCATCCGTGCTGAACATGAAAGGTCTGATGTATAGTGAATGGTCTTCATTTCCAGGAATCCAGTCCCTGTCCATACCCACAAGCATTTTAAGCCCTTCCATAAATATATCCTCGGGAACAGTTGGCATTTGCATGCGCTCGGCCGAAACATTGAATCTTTTGAAATTGTCGTGTGGCCTGAATATGAAAGCTTCTCCATTTGGATTTTTGTAAGCTTTTATCCCTTCAAAAATCGCCTGGCCGTAGTGAATAGACGCCATGGATGGGGCTATTGATAAATTTTGATAGGGCCTTATCTGCGGCGTTTTCCACTCACCATCTTCAAAATCCACTTCATACATGTGATCGGTGAAATACTTTCCGAAAGGAATGTTGTTCAAATCAACCTCTCCAATTCTTGTTTTGTCCACCTTCGAAACTTTAATGCTAGAAGCTGCAATCATATTCGTTAATTTTACTGCAAAGAAACAAAAAAATAACGCCGTTACCGATGTAGTTTATGAGTTTAGACAAATTTCAAATGAGTTCAGAATTGGTATATGAATTGTACAAAAATTCACTAGTTGCCTTAGATTCTGCACAAAGAAAACCCGAATCTTTAAATTCGGAAAAACCGGCATTTTTAGGCAACCACACAAAGAACCTACTAATACTTGTAAGATGCGCTAATGCACTGCATTTGGATGAGCAATCTCTTCAGCTGCTTATTGGAATCCTTTCGGCTTGTAAACTTACCATGGATGATGTGGCTGTGTTCAATATTCATCAACATGAAGTAGTGAATGATGAATACCTTATTCAACATTTTCAACCCCAAAAAATCATCTGTTTCGGAATCGAAGCAAAAGCTGATTTATCCATTCCGAAGAATATATTTGAGCCTATAGAAAGAAATAATATTCAGTGGATTTCATCACCACCCCTGGAACAAATCAATGGTGATGTTCAAATGAAAAAATCATTGTGGAATGGATTGAAAATATTTTTCGGATTGTAATTAACCTCTATGAAAAACAAATTGATTTTTGCCACCAACAATAAAAATAAGCTGATTGAAATCCGGGCAATCTTAAACAATAAAATGGAAATATGCGGACTCAAAGAAGCCGGCATTGAAGTAGAGATTCCCGAACCGCATGACACGCTTGAAGAAAATGCAACAGAAAAATCCAGGTTCATCTATCAGCTTACTCAAACTGATTGTTTCAGTGAAGATACCGGACTGGAAGTTTTTGCATTAGATGGAAAACCCGGCGTAAAAAGTGCGAGGTATGCCGGAGAGGAATGCAACGATGCTGCCAACATTGCTAAATTGCTGAAAGCAATGGAGAATACAGAAAACAGAACAGCGCAGTTTAAAACGGTAATGTCTCTGATGATGAATGGTGAAGAAATTCAATTCACCGGAATTTGCAAAGGGAAAATTGCGACATCACTAAAGGGTGAAAATGGATTTGGCTACGACCCTGTATTCATTCCGGATGGAAGCCATTTGCATTTTGCCGAAATGACGATGGGAGAAAAAAACAATTTCAGCCACAGAAAAAAAGCTACCCAATTATTGATCAATTATTTGTCTGAAAAAATATGGCCAGAATCAAAATAGATCTTCCAGCAAACAGCTTAACCAAGCTAACCCTTGCCGTTAGAATTACAGATATCAATTACGGCAACCATTTGGGCAATGATGCACTGGTTGGGTTGTTGCACGAAGCAAGGGTGCAATGGCTAACTAAATTAGGATATTCCGAATTGAACATTGAAGGCAAATCAATCATCATGAGCGATCTGGCAGTTCAATACAAAAACGAAGCATTTTACGGACAATCACTTAACATAGAATTGTTTTCGGGCGAAACCAGTTCAGCAGGATTTGAATTGTTTTATGAGATTAGCGTAACTGAAGAGAACGAAACAAAAACAATTGCGAGAGCCAAAACGGGTTTAGTGTTCTTCGATTATGCCGAAAGGAAAATCACTGCCATGCCGGAAGCTTTCGCAAAAATACTCACCCCAGTTTCTTGATTCCATTCCAAAGCAACCAATTTTCTTCCGCCTGAATTTCAAGCATTCTCAAACCATTCATAACTGTTGCTCCGCGCATACGCCCCTCTTGTAAAAAAAGGGTTTCTGCAGGATTGTAATTAAGGTCAAAAAGAAAATGGCTTTCATTGATAAACGGGTAAGGAATATCGGGCTTTTCCTGAATCAGACTCCCCATACCCAGCGGTGTACAATTAACAATCAACTGATGATGCTGCAACACTGTCTCGTTCAATACATCATAGCTCATGTAGGATTGATTTGTTGGATTTCTGGAAACAATGGTAAAAGGGATACCAGCATTTGTTAAAACAAATTGTATGGCCTTTGATGCGCCACCCTCACCCAATACAAGAGCACTTTCTATGTTAGTTGTACAACTTTCCTTCAATGATTTTTCAAAACCAATGATATCAGTGTTGTATCCTTTTGTTCTATCCTCATTGAAAACTATACAATTTACCGCACCTACAGCCATTGCGATGGGATCAACTTCATCTAACTTTTGAATGATTTGCTCTTTATAGGGAATGGTAACGGCTAGTCCGCATATTTGCGGTTGCGAATGAATCAATGTTTCAAAAAGAGAAAGTTCCTCAATAGGAAACAATTCAAATTTAGCATCAACAATATTTTCTCTTTGAAATTTTCGGTCGAAATAATCCTTTGAAAAAGAATGGTCAAGCTGTTTGCCTATCAGACCGTAAACTTTCATAACATTATTTATTCAAAAAAAGACTGAATGTATCCCCTCTCAAACCTATTCGCATGGCCTCCAATGCAATGATTTCGGAGGGAGCAATGTTTCCTAAATTTACATTACAGCCGATAAGTTCGAGGAAATAAAGCTGCTGTGCTTTTTGTGGAGCTTCCCAAATCACTTTCTCTGCAGGTATTTGAGTGAGTATTTCCTGCACAAGACCTTCCCTAACTTCTCCTGTGCCTCTGTAGATTCCAACATTGCCAGCTTCTCTTGCTTCAGCAATAACATACTGAGCACCAGCGCTCAATTCGGCTCTCATCAACTCTATCCATTTGTAGGGCGGGATGATGTGAGCTGTATCTTTGCTTCCCACTTCGCTGTACACCACTCCAATCTTTGAAAGGCGCTCAATGTGACGACATTTTTCTTCATGAGGAATAGATATGGAACCATCGCTTACCTCAATATGACTGATGCTATAATCTTTACAAACCGCAAGGTAATCTTCCAACTGATTTCTGACTAAAAATGCTTCAAACAAAGTGCCGCCGAAATAAACAGGAATGTTGAAAGATTGGTATACTTCAATTTTTTTGCGAATATCGGGCGTAACAAATGCGGTCCCGAAACCAAGCTTTATAATATCAATGTGCGGATAGGCTACACTCATCAAATTTCGCGCTTCTTCAATGCTTAAGCCTTTGTCCATTACCATTGTAAGGCCTGATAATCTTGGTTTTGATGTGCGTTCGGGTATTTGAGTAAGATTGAAATTCACTTGCTTAAAAATTTTCACAAAGATAACAAAAATGGATAAACGATTTATACAGCAACTTCTATGTCATCTGCGCAGCTCAAAGAATGGAATTTATTTTCTGCTCTTCTTGTTTTTTTTGTACCTCGATATCAAATCTACAACTTGCTGGTTTTGCAGTAATGAAGGGTAAAGTTCAAGCATCTGTTTGATGTATTTGGGATTGGAGTTTAGTGCATACTCCAGATAGGCAAGCCCCTCTTTGGATTGACCAGCGGCAAACAAAAAAGCACTTTTGTAATACAGAAAAATTGGCTTAGAGGAAGTTTGTTCAAAAGCGGCAGCAGCATACTCATAACCATCTTCAAACAATTCCGCTTCGAACAAACAGGTCAACAATTCCACCCATCCGGCAATGCTCTTGGGTCTTACGCGAACAACATTCCCAAGATGTACCACAGCAGTTTCGTATTTCTGCAATTGAAGATAACACCTACCCAACGCCAAATTGTATTCGGGCTGCATTTGATGAATGCGTATTGATTGTTCTATGGATTTGATGGCATTGGTCCAATTTTCTTCACCCATGTAAGTACAACCAATTTTATAGTGCAACTGACTGTCTTCCTGGTTTAGGTGCAAAGCTTTTCTGTAATTTAATCTGGCCTGACTGTAATTTTTTAATTTATCAAAGCAATGGCCTATGGCCTCAAAAATGATGGATTCAGGCCTAGACAATTGGGTGACTTTTTCCAATACCTCTATGGCCTCTTTGTATTTCCTGAGCTTGATATAAGCATCGCCCATGTTGCGATATGCATAATCAAATTTTTCCTCTATGGCAACAGCGTATTGGTAGGCATCAATGGCCTTTTC
>CANHMN010000109.1 GCA_947461645.1 Chitinophagaceae bacterium
TGCGTTTATAGTGGAGATTCCTTAAATGTGTCTATAAGTTCTCAAACATATCCTTCACCATTGACTTTAAATCAAAATCTTCCTTCCATCCCCAATCTCCTCTTGCAACAGTATCATCAATACTTTGTGGCCAGCTGTTGGCAATCGCTTGCCTGTAGTCCTCTTTATAGGAAATAGAAAAATCAGGTATATGGGATTTGATTTCCTGAGCTATTTCTTTCGGCGAAAAACTCATTCCTGATACGTTGTAAGATGTTCTAACCTTGATCTTGTCTGATGGTGCTTCCATCAACTCAATGGTTGCCCGAATGGCATCCGGCATGTACATCATTGGTAAGTAAGTGTCTTCATGCAGAAAACACTCGTATTTTTTTTCCTGGAGGGCCTGATGAAAAATATCCACTGCATAATCTGTTGTACCTCCTCCGGGTGCACTTTTGTAACTAATCAAACCAGGGTAACGAAGGCTTCTTACATCCACTCCGTATCTGTTAAAATAATAGTTACACCAAAATTCGCCGGCATATTTACTGATGCCATAAACTGTGGTAGGTTCTATTATGGTTTGTTGCGGACAACTTTGCTTTGGAGAGGTGGGCCCAAATACTGCAATACTGCTTGGCCAATACACTTTATGTAATTTTTCTTCTCTGGCTATATCCAGAACGTTTAGCAAACTCTGCATATTCAAACTCCAGGCAAGGTTGGGATTTTTTTCGCCGGTGGCAGACAAGATTGCTGCGAGCAAATAAATCTGCGTGATGTTTTGTCGAATGACCTGAACATGAAGCATTTCCTTATTCATAACATCCAAACTCACGTAGGGGCCACTGCCCTTGAGAAGTTCATTTTCTTCCCTTAAATCGGAAGCAATAACATTTGAATTGCCATATATTTTTCGGAGTGCAAGCGTAAGTTCAACACCAATTTGACCACTCGCACCAATGACAAGTATTCTTTCTTTATTCATACATTGATTTAAAACCTAAAAGTAAAAGTAAAGTTCAAACTTTAGAAAAATAATTCTATACTTTTGTTTCATGAACCATTTCAACAACACTCTTTTCCCCCATTCCAACAACAACTTTTTTCTTATTGCAGGGCCATGCGTTGTTGAGGATGATGAAATGGTATTTTCGATTGCAGACAAAGTTTCAAGCATCTGCAAAAGCCTTGAAATACCCTATATTTTCAAAGCATCATACAGAAAAGCCAATCGAACAAGCGCAAATTCTTTTACAGGTATTGGAGATGAAAAAGCATTGTCGCTAATCAAAGCTGTAGGTAAACAATTCAACTTGCCTACAACTACAGATGTGCACGCCGCAACCGAAACACAAACGGCTGCTGAATTTGTTGATGTGCTTCAAATACCTGCATTTCTTTGCAGACAAACAGATCTGTTGCTTTCAGCTGCTGCCACCGGTAAAATTGTAAATGTAAAAAAAGGGCAGTTCGTAAGCGGACCCGCCATGAAATTTGCAGTAGATAAAATTGTTCAAGCAGGCAACTCAAATGTTTGGCTCACGGAAAGAGGCAACAGTTTTGGGTACCAAGATCTTATCGTTGATTACAGAAACATCACCTGGATGAAAGAACATGGTGTTCCAGTTGTTATGGATTGTACTCATTCGCTTCAACAACCCAATCAAACCTCAGGAGTAACTGGAGGTAATCCTCAGCTCATAGAAACCATTGCCAAAGCTGCAATTGCAACAGGCGCAGATGGCTTATTTATTGAAACACATCCCAATCCTTCAAAGGCAAAGAGCGACGGCGCCAATATGCTGCATCTTGATTTACTGGAACCGCTTTTAGAAAAGTTGGTGAGATTAAGAAAGAGTGTTTCATAGGTTCGCAGGTTTAATGAGGGTTTAATGCACCACTCTCCATCACATTTCTTTTCAGTACTTTCTTAGCGTTTTTCCTGGATTTTCACAGTCCATTAATTAATATTTCCCCGATTTTTACTCCAAAAAGGATGGTTGTATTCTGCTTAAACAAGCGAATTTGCCCTAATTTTGCACCACGAATTTGGGTTTTTGTTCATTGAACCCCAGAGTGCCGTAAGGCAGGCATTGAACTCATTAAACTCATTGAACCTATTGAAATTTTTGAACCCTAAACCTTAAACCTTTAAATATACCCCACATGGCTTTCGACATCGAAATGATTAAAAAAGTGTATGCCAATTTTCCTGCGAGAGTGGAGGCTGCCAGAGCTATTTTAGGAAAACCGCTTACCCTAACCGAGAAAATTCTTTACACTCATCTTTGGCAAGGCAATGCTTCTCAAAATTACGAAAGAGGCAAATCCTATGTTGATTTTGCGCCAGACAGAGTTGCCATGCAGGATGCAACCGCCCAAATGGCTCTTTTACAATTCATGCAATCCGGCCGTGCTGCTGTTGCTGTTCCAAGTACTGTTCATTGCGACCATTTGATTGAAGCCAAAGAAAACAGCAAGACTGACCTCAATAGAGCTGTAACGGAAAGCAGTGAAGTTTATGATTTCCTTGCTTCTGTTTCCAACAAATACGGAATTGGTTTTTGGAAGCCAGGTGCAGGTATCATTCACCAGGTTGTTTTGGAAAACTATGCTTTCCCCGGCGGAATGATGATTGGTACAGATAGTCATACCGTTAACGCAGGTGGATTAGGTATGATAGCCATTGGAGTTGGTGGTGCTGATGCTTGTGATGTTATGGCCGGTTTACCATGGGAACTTAAGATGCCTAAATTGATTGGTATAAAACTAACGGGAAAGCTTAATGGCTGGACTGCTCCTAAAGATGTCATCCTGAAAGTTGCAGGCATTTTAACGGTTAAAGGCGGTACCGGTGCTGTTGTTGAATACTTCGGAGAAGGCGCTTCAAACATGAGCTGTACCGGGAAAGGAACCATTTGCAATATGGGCGCTGAAATTGGTGCTACTACTTCTACATTTGGATACGACGATAGCATGAGCCGTTACTTGAAGGCAACAGGCCGTGAAGAAATTGCTGCTATGGCAGACCAAATTAAAGAACACCTTACTGGTGACGCGGAAGTATATGCGAATCCAGAAAAATATTTTGACCAAGTAATTGAAATCAACCTGTCGGAATTGGAGCCGCACTTAAACGGACCATTCACTCCAGATTTAGCCACTCCGATTTCAAAAATGAAAGAAGCGGCCGCAGCCAACAACTGGCCTACAAAAATTGAAGTGGGTTTGATTGGAAGCTGTACTAACTCTTCTTACGAAGACATAAGCAGATCTGTAAGCTTGGCCAAACAAGTAGCAGAAAAAGGATTGAAGCTAAACGCTCAATTTACCATCACTCCAGGCTCTGAAATGGTAAGATATACCATAGAAAAAGACGGATACTTAGGCATTTTTGACAGTATTGGCGCAACCGTTTTCGCCAATGCTTGCGGACCTTGCATCGGTATGTGGGCAAGGGTTGGTGCTGAGAAAGCTGAGAAAAATACCATCGTTCACAGCTTCAACAGAAACTTTGCCAAAAGAGCTGATGGCAATCCTAATACCTTCGCATTTGTAGGCTCTCCGGAAATCGTTACAGCACTTGCTATTGCAGGTGATTTGAGTTTCAATCCACTGACGGATACTTTAACAAACAACAAAGGCGAACAAGTAAAACTTGATCCTCCCTCTGGTGATGAACTACCTGTAAAAGGTTTTGCTGTTGAAGATGCCGGTTATCAGGCTCCTGCAGAAGATGGCAGTCATGTTCAGGTTAAAGTTTCTCTGGAAAGCAAAAGACTTCAATTGTTAGAACCATTTGCTGCATGGGAAGGTGCTGATTTGAAAGGATTGAAATTATTAATTAAAGCAAAAGGTAAATGTACAACTGACCATATCTCTATGGCAGGACCATGGCTAAAATTTAGAGGTCATTTGGATAATATCAGTAACAACCTTTTGATTGGTGCGGTTAACTACTTCAACGAAAAAACGGATAATGTAAAAAATCAACTCACCGGAGAATATGGAACCGTTCCATCTACACAAAGAGCTTACAAAGCTGCTGGCATTGGAAGTATTGTTGTTGGAGATGAAAACTACGGTGAAGGTTCATCACGCGAACACGCTGCTATGGAACCACGCCACTTGGGTGTTAGAGCGGTGTTGGTGAAATCTTTTGCACGCATACACGAAACCAATTTAAAAAAACAAGGCATGCTTGCTTTGACATTTGATGACAAGGCTGATTACGAAAAATTCAGAGAAGATGATTCTATTGATATCATTGGTTTGACCACTTTTTCGCCAAATCAAAAACTTACGCTTGTTTTACACCACAACGATGGAACAACTGATGAAATAAGAGTAAACCACTCCTACAATGAACAACAAATTGAATGGTTCAAAGAAGGAGCTGCCTTGAATATTATTCGCAGAGATTTTGCCAACAAAAATTAAGACTCTTTAATTTAAATAAAAAGCGCGAGGAAATTACCTCGCGTTTTTTATTGGCATAAAAAAAATAAATGCTAGACGTTTAGGTGCTGTAGATTAAACCACATCAAACCAAACTTTAGTAGGATCGTTCCAATCTCCATTGTAATTGATGGTGAGCTCCTCTCCCGGTTCAATGTCTCTCACTGTTTTTACAAAAATGGTATCCGCATCAAAGTCCATAAAGTATTCGCAATTGCTCGTGTAACTGTGGTTGTACATTGGTATGAATCCTAAAGCCATACAACACTTTTCTTTGGATGCCCCCCACTCAAAAATGTAATCGTGCAACAGGGTTTTGTCTAGGTGTACCCGATCTGTTGAAGGCATTACAATAACAGGAGATACCTCAATAATATTTTCAGAAGCGATGGCTTCCGAAGTGAATACTCCTTTTCCTTTATGTTCGGTTTGTCCAATAAATAAGGATGAATGTCTCATAAAAAACGAAAACAATTACTGAAGATAATAAAGTAAATTGCACTTTCAATCACCCCACGGTGAAATATGTATTTGTTAACCTAAGCTGAAGCATGGAGCATGGCACTGGAAATGGACGATATCACCTTGCAGCAACAGTTTGAAGAAGTAATTGCTTCTGAGGACAAACTTGCCATTCAGGATTTTCTGAATGACCAGAACATCAGTGATGTTGCAGACCTTGTATATGATAATCCGGAGTACGAATCGCAGATCATTTCTCATCTTTCCATCCACAGGGCTGCTAGTGTTTTTAAAATCCTTGATGCAGTTGAGCAGAAGAGAATTATAGAAAACCTCCCTCCGTTCAAATCGGCTGAGTTGTTGAATGAACTTCCTGCCGATGACCGCGTTGCCTTTCTGGAAGCATTGCCCAATAATGTAGTAAGAGAACTTATAAAGACGCTTGATCCTGATGAAAGAAAAATCACTCTTGAATTGCTGGGTTATCCTGAAAACAGCGTTGGCCGATTGATGAATCCCGACTACGTTTATGTTTATGAATACAATACCGTAAAAGAAGTATTGGATACCATCAGAAGATTCGGCACCAACAGTGAAACCATCGACGTAATTTATGTGATCAACTACAAAGGCGAATTACTTGATGATATAAGAATTCGAGACATCATTTTGGCCTCTCCTGAAGTCAAAGTAAGCGAATTGATGGATGATCGTTTCATTTCTTTGAATGCCAATGATGACCAAGAATTGGCCAACGAGGCATTCAAAATGAACAATCGTGTAGCCCTTCCTGTTACCGACGATCACAATATCCTTTTAGGTATTATTACCATCGACGACGTACTATGGATAGCCAACGAGGAATTCAGTGAGGATATCCAAAAAATTGGTGGTACAGAGGCTTTTGACGAACCCTATCTGGACATCAGCCTCATCAAACTACTTAAAAAAAGAGCAGGGTGGCTCGTATTGCTTTTTTTAGGTGAAATGCTAACGGCTTCTGCCATGCAATTTTTTGAACACGAAATTGAAACAGCAACCGTTTTGGCTCTGTTTATACCCCTTATCATGAGCAGCGGCGGTAATAGTGGTTCTCAGGCTTCAACCCTGATAATTCAGGCAATGGCATTGGGCGAACTTACCATTGCTGATTGGTGGAGGGTTATGCGCAGAGAAATCATGACAGGGTTGGTTCTCGGGTTTATTCTTGGTTCTATTGGCTTAATCCGGATATACGCTTGGCAACATCTTCATATATACGATTATAACGCACATAGTGGTGGCAATGCCGACCTTCTGGGTTTGACCATTTTCGTTTCACTGATGGGTATTGTTTTATGGGGATGTCTCATGGGATCAATGCTTCCCATTATTCTGAA
>CANHMN010000110.1 GCA_947461645.1 Chitinophagaceae bacterium
AAGCCAACGCAGTGGATGAAATACATGCATGGCATCAACAGGCTATCCATACTGCTGTTTATTTTGGCCATGATAATCTTGGCAACAAAATTATTGCTGAAGTGATTTCTCTTCTTCTTGCAGAAATGAAAAAATAGAAAGAGCAGCTCGTTGTGATGCATTGCCCTCTTTGCTTAGTAGGGCTTTCAACTCTTTATAGTCGTTCTTAACTTGAGATTCTTTGTTTTTATCTTCAAGCAATAACCTCAATTCTCTCACTGTATTTGTAGCATTAAATTCATCCTGAATTAATTCTTTAACCACTTCTTTTCCCATGATAAGATTTACAAGTCCGATGTACTTTATCTTGACCAACTTTTTGGCAATCCAGTAAGAAATTTTACTTCCCTTATAGCAAATGATTTCAGGTACACCAAATAAGGCGGTTTCCAACGTTGCAGTACCGCTTGTTACTAAAGCTGCCGAGGCTACAGACAGTAAATCATAGGTTTTTCCTGATATGGATTTTACCTCGGGATAATCTTTAAGTATTTCTTGGTAAAAAAAATCATCCATACCAGGAGCCTTGGCAACAATAAAGTCGTATGATTTGAAATGTTTGGATACCTCCAGCATAACAGGAAGCTTTTGAATAATTTCCTGCTTTCGACTTCCGGGAAGTAGTGCTACAATTGGTTTGTTGGATTGAATGTATGAGTTATTCCTATTTACCTCGTGTTGAAAGTTGGCAATAACTTCTACCAAAGGATGCCCAACATACTCCACTTCATAATTCCATTTTTCATAAAATGATTTTTCAAATGGAAGAATGACCAGCATTTTATCTACACATTTCTTAATGGTATGAACCCTGTTTTCTTTCCAGGCCCATATTTGTGGAGAAATGTAATAAATGACTTTAAACCCATGCTGCTTTGCCCATTTAGCAATTCGTAAATTGAAGCCGGGATAATCAACCAATACAATTACATCAGGCTGGTATTTTAGGATGTCTTCTTTACAAAAAGTGATGTTCTTCAGAATGGTGGGTAAATTTGCTACAACCTCAACAAAACCCATGAAAGCGAGGTCTCTGTAATGTTTTACAAGCTCGGCCCCCTCATTTTCCATTTTATCGCCACCCCAACAACGGCAATGTAAATTGCTGTCTAGTTTTTTGAGTTCCTTTAAAAGATTGGAAGCATGTAAGTCGCCACTTGCTTCACCCGCGATGAGGTAGTATTTCATGTGTTGGTTTTGTTTATCAGAAGCAACAATTGCAAATTACCGATTAATTTACAGTTTCTAAGCTGCATCGTTCAAGGATTTTATTTCAATAGTGAAAGTTGATGATTTTTTTACTATCTTAAGGTCGTTGATTCTTTTGCCGCCATTACTCTTATCCAACTTCGCTTATCATGCGGAATGTTTTTTACAAACTAATCATTTTTACTGTTGTATTGACGGCTTTTTTGTGGTCATGTCAATCTAAAACACAAAATGAACTTCAATCAAAAGAAACTGAACTTGCCCTGGAAAGAAACGCAGAAGTGAGTCGTGAAATTCAAAACCAAACTACAGATTTTACCCTGCAAGCAAATTCTTCCTATTCTTATCTAAGCCCTATAGTATTTTTCTATGAGAGTCGCTCTTTCTTGCCTTTTTGGAGCGACACAGGCAAACCCTCAAAATATACCTTATCGTTCCTGAACTTTTTAGACACTTGTGAATATACCGGACTTGTAAAAGAAGATTTCAGCGTTCAGCAAATCCGAGAATTATGGAAAGCATTGCAAAAAGACAGTAATGCTAAAACGCAATTCAAAAAATGGAGCAGGTTAGATGTGTTACTGACCAACGCATTTTTTAATGCTTGCAACGATCTTAAAAGGGGCAGACTCTATTCGGATAGTATTCATTGGAAAAATGATACCTCTATGTTCAGAAGATTCTTCGTTCCAATGACAGATTCGTTTGCGCTAACAGCCAATTGCAACAATTTTTTTAACTCGGTGCAACCGCAATGGACCGATTATAAAAACCTCAGAAATGAATTGAAAGGCTTTCTAAAAAATAAAGACACTACATATTATACTCACATCGATACTAAACTGTTAAAAATCAGTCTGAGTGATTCTTTGAAGTTTTACAACAATTTGTTTAATAGACTTTATCAAGAATCATTAATGGATACTTTGTATGATTTTCAAGCACTGCCGGATTCCATATTGATTGCACAATCCATAACTGCATGGCAAAAAAAACATGATGTAGTGATGGATGGAAAACTTTCAGATGAATTCATCAAAGCCATTAACCTAACGGATCATTACAAGTATATTAGACTCATTCTCACATTAGACAGGTACAAACTTTTACCCGACACTATGGGAACCACTTATATCAATGTTAACTTACCAGCTTTTGAACTTAAGCTTTGGGATAACGATACTGTTGCGCTTTATTCTAAAGTGATTTGCGGCAAACCAATTACACCAACTCCTCAGCTTTCAAGTGCCATCAGGGAAATTGTAACCATGCCAACATGGACTGTTCCTCCAAGCATCATTAAAAAAGAAATGCTTCCACAGCTTAAAAAAAACTCGTCTTATCTTTCCAAAAAAGGGCTGTCATTGTACGATAACAAAGGCAAAAAACTAGATGCATCAGCCATTGACTGGACAAAATACAAAAAGGGGATACCTTATAAAATAAGGCAAAAGAGTGGAACCGGAAATGCTTTGGGAGTTATCAAATTTAATTTTGCCAACAATCATGATGTTTACCTGCATGATACAAACGAAAGGTATCTTTTTCAAAGAAAAAAAAGAGCGTTGAGCCATGGTTGCGTGAGAGTAGAAAAATGGATGGATTTGGCACGTCTGATTGCAGAGAAAGACAGTTCGCTATCTAACCCGGATATTAAATTGAAATACAATGCCGATTCAATTTCAAACTATATCGCAAATCATAAAAACCAAAGGATAGGCATCAAACACCCTATCCCTATTTTTATCAATTATTTTTCTGTAGCTTCAGTTGATGGCAAACTACTTTTTTACTATGATGTGTACAACGATGATGAAAGGTTGATCAATAAATATTTTTCGAAAATAAAACTACCAAAATGAAAGTATTTCAGCTGAATTCCATTGTTGTAAGGAAAATTTTGAAGTGTGGTGTTTTGCTCTTGTTGTTTATTTTACCCTTCAATTCCTTTGCTGCTAAAAATAATCTTGTTGATACTGCCGATACTTCAAAAAATAAAACCTTAATAGGTATTGCAAGTTTTTATTCCAATAAATTTAATGGCCGTAAAACGGCAAGTGGACAGCTTTTCAGCCAAAAGAAGATGACTGCAGCCTGCAATAAATTACCATTGGGAACCAAAGTTAAAGTGGTAAACCTACAAAATAACGAATCGGTTGAATTGATTATCAACGATCGGTTGCACCACAAAAACCGTAGACTAATTGATGTAAGCCTTGTTGCAGCTAAAAAATTAGGATTTTATCAAAAAGGTACTACAAAAGTGAAAGTAATAGTATTACAAACAGCACAAAATTAATACTACTACTTTATGTATTCATATTCCACTTTACCCAGGAACTTCTTATCTGCACTGAAGGCACGTTCCTTTATTCTCCATCCATTTTCATAATCATACCTCCAAATGAGAGTATTGTTTTTATTGCCTACAGCATTGGTCATGCCCGCCAATTCCCCGTCAGCTTGATACTCAAAAATATAATCTGCTACGGGTTGTTGCGTGTAGGCATTGGCGTGAACAATATCCGTCAGTCTTCCTGATTGGTCATAGTAGTAATAATACTTAAATGCGGTCTTGGTATCCTTTTCAATGCTTAATCTATTGTTTTCATCAAGGTAGAAAAGAACCTGTGTAGTGTCTTTGTGGTTTTTGATGATGGTCAGGCTTTTAGGGTTAACCCCTTCATCATAGGTATAAAAGTGTTCTTCGACAATCTCATTGGTAAAGTCATCATCATTCGACTTTGATACAGATACTATTCTTGTCAACCTGGATAAGCTGTCATATGACATCTTATTTTGGGTTACAACCAACTCGGAGCTGTCGTAAGTTTCCATCAAATATCCGTTTACATCACATTGACTGATCATTATAGAAGCCCCTGACTCAGGCGATTTTATAGTTAATTGTATTTTTTTGTAATCCTTACTGAATTTTTTTTCACAAACAAAATCTTCAGTGAGCTCGCCACCCGGTTCGTAGCTTTTTATTTTTATTTCTCGAATATTCGCAGTTTTAATTTTTTGATTTTCTCTCTGAATTTCATTGTTACTGAAAATGTCTTTGTAATAGTATTGAGCATGTAATGCTGTTGAAAAAAAACAAAGCAGAGTAAAAGCAATTGATTTGTATAAGTATGGGTGTTTCATGATTCTTGTAATAGAATTATGCTGTATAATATTTAAGAGTTCAAATGTAAATGATTACTTCTTTATTCCATTTGTTTTACCAACATTTGTATAATTTAGTTCCTGATTTATAGACACCCAAACATTATTATTTCCAAATCACTTTAAAATGAATACAGAGAAAGATGCATTTGCAAGATTATTAAACATCATGGATGAGCTTAGGGAGAAATGTCCTTGGGATAAAAAACAAACCATACAATCGCTAAGTCACCTTACCATTGAAGAAACCTATGAACTTATAGATGCCATTTCGGATTCAGATTGGAAGGGAATTAAAGAGGAGCTTGGTGACTTGTTGTTGCATATCGTGTTTTATGCAAAAATTGCATCGGAGCAAAATCATTTCTCCATAAGCGAAGTGATTAATGGTGTTTGTGAAAAATTAATTAGCAGACATCCTCACATTTACGGTGATGTAAAGGTTGCAGATGAAGAGGAGGTTAAACAAAACTGGGAAAAACTTAAACTTAAAGAGGGTAAAAAATCAATTCTTGGTGGTGTCCCGAAATCACTGCCTTCCATGGTAAAAGCGATCAGATTGCAGGAAAAATCAAAACAGGTGGGTTTTGAATGGGAAAATACACACCAGGTTTGGCAGAAAGTAGAAGAGGAGTTGTCTGAATTGAAAGTGGCTATTGCAAGTAAAATACAAAATGATATAGAAGATGAAATGGGGGATGTATTCTTTTCTTTGGTCAATTTATCGAGGTTTTTACAGGTTGATGCCGAGAATGCTTTAGCAAGAACCAATAAAAAATTCATGAGCAGATTTCAAAAAATGGAAGAAGCTGCCTCAAAAGAAAATAGATTTCTGCACGATATGTCGCTTGAAGAAATGGATGCCCTATGGAATAAAATCAAAGCAGAAAAATAACTAAATTCTTGTCTTTACTTTTTGATTTCGGTTATTCAAAAGGAAAGCCTCAAATTCACTCAAGTTAAAACTGCTGAGGTTTTGGTGTTTTTCTACCCCTCCTTTTTGAGCCACTAAAACACCATACTCAATATCGCTAAAACCTTCGGTTTGATGCGAATCTGGATTTATGGAAATCAGTACGTTTTTTTCTAACGCATAATTAATTTCTCTCCAATCAATATCCAATCGACTAGGATGAGCATTTAGCTCAATCACAACATTGTTTTTAGCGCAGGCATCAATGATTTTTTTGTGATCAACAGGATATCCCGGCCTACTGAGCAGCAGTCTGCCTGTAAGGTGTCCTAAAATGGTGGTGTAAGGATTCTCAATGGCATTCATTAGTCGCAACATTGCCTTTTCCTCATTCATTTTCAAATTGCTGTGAACAGATGCAATAACCAAATCGAATCTTTTGAGAATTTCGTCAGGGTAATCGAGGCTCCCATCATTTAAAATATCACACTCAATACTTTTAAAAATTTTGAAGGGAAATAATTTCTGATTGAGTTCATCAATGTGTTCATGCTGGGCAAGTACACGTTCTATAGAAAGTCCTTGTGCGTAAAAGGCTGATCGGCTATGGTCGCTGATAGCAATGTACTCCAAGCCCAAATCTCTGGCTGCAATAGCCATCTCCTCAACAGAATGGGCTCCATCGCTCCATTGGGTATGACAATGAATGATACCTTTAATGTCTTTGGTTTCAAGTACAGCTGGAAGCGAATGGGAAAGAGCTCTTTTGACCATTTCGGTTTCTTCTCTTAAATAGGAGGGGATGGGCTGAAGATTACATTCAGTAAAAAATGTTTGTTCATCTGTTGAATTGTCTATTGCAGCAATATGGGGACTTAAAGCCTCCCAAAATTCAGGAGAAGAACTCAGCCTTATAGCATTCCTTCTGAAATTATCGGGAAAAGCG
>CANHMN010000111.1 GCA_947461645.1 Chitinophagaceae bacterium
CACATGATTGAAGTTGCCACAAAATGCGCATTTCCGCATTCAAGCAACAGCACCACTGCAATATCGTTTACTTCCAAACCACAACCTGCCTTCAACAGACAATTTGATTTGCTGATTAAAAACCTTCAGGAATTCGAAAAGGCGAAATACAATATTTTCATTTTTGCCGAAAATCCTAAGCAACTCGAGCGGCTTCATATCATTTTTACAGACTTGAAAGCTGAAATTCAGGTTACTCCAATTGCAGTTTCCATTCATGAAGGATTTATTGATGAGGACAACAAAGTGATTTGCTATACCGATCATCAGATTTTTCAACGGTACCACAAATACAAAGTAAAACAAGCTTTTAGCAAGAACAAGGCCTTAACACTTAAAACACTCCGAGAACTTCAGCCGGGCGATTATGTTTCACACATCGATCATGGTGTTGGGGTATACAGCGGACTTCAAAAAATAGAAGCTAATGGTCGTGTACAGGAAGCCGTTAGAATCCAATATAAAGACGGCGATTTGCTTTATGTGAATATTTCATCTTTGCATAAAATCAGCAAATACAGCGGTAAAGAAGGCTCTGTTCCCAAAATGAACAAACTGGGTAGTGACGTATGGAGTAAACTGAAAGAAAAAACGAAAAAACAGGTAAAGGATATTGCATCGGACTTGATTAAACTTTATGCCCAAAGAAAAAGCCAGCAAGGTTTCATGCATAGTCCTGACAATTATATGCAAACGGAACTAGAGGCAAGTTTCATCTATGAAGATACTCCCGACCAGGCGAAAGCATCAGAAGATGTAAAGCGCGACATGGAAAGGGATTCGCCGATGGACCGCCTTGTTTGCGGTGATGTGGGTTTCGGAAAAACGGAGGTGGCTATAAGAGCAGCTTTCAAAACTTGCTGCGATGGAAAACAAGCCGCCATATTGGTTCCTACAACTATTCTTGCTTATCAACATTACAAAACGTTTAAAGAAAGATTAAGAGATTTTCCGGTAACTGTTGATTTCATCAACAGATTCAAAACTTCCAAAGAGAAAAAAGAAACATTAAAGAAGTTGGAAGAAGGAAAAATAGACATCATCATTGGCACTCATGCTATATTGAGCAAAGATGTAAAATTCAAAGATTTGGGCGTAATGATTATTGATGAAGAACAGAAATTTGGTGTTAGCGCAAAAGAAAAACTAAAACAAATCAGGGCAACAGTTGATTCACTAACGCTAACGGCTACACCAATACCAAGAACGCTGCAATTCAGCTTGATGGGCGCAAGAGACCTGAGCATCATCAACACCCCGCCTCCAAACAGACAGCCGATTCAAACTGAAGTTGCCGTCTTCAATGAAGACAACATTCGCGATATTATTTACTACGAAACAGAAAGAGGCGGTCAGGTTTTTTTCATTCACAATAGAGTAAACGGGTTGGCAGAAATGAAAAGCTTTATTCAGGGATTATGCCCTGATATCAGCATTGCGTATGCACACGGACAAATGGAGGGAGATAAACTAGAAGACACCATTCTAGATTTCATGGACAAAAAATATGATGTGCTGGTGTGTACGAATATTGTTGAAAGTGGCGTAGATATTCCTAATGTTAACACCATCATTGTAAACAATGCGCATCAATTTGGATTGAGTGACTTACACCAATTAAGAGGGCGCGTAGGCAGAAGCAACAAAAAAGCTTTCTGTTATTTATTGGCTCCTCCAATGAGTACACTACCTCCCGACAGCAGAAAAAGATTACAAACGCTCGAACAATACAGCGATTTGGGAAGTGGTTTTCAAATTGCAATGAGAGATCTGGATATTCGAGGAGCAGGTAACATGCTCGGCGGTGAACAAAGCGGCTTTATTGCTGAAATTGGTTTTGAGATGTATCAAAAAATACTAAATGAAGCAGTTCGGGAACTGAAAAGAAGTGAGTTTAAAGAACTCTTCAAAGAAGAAATCAGCCAACAGGACGATTATGTGAAGGACTGCAGCTTTGATACAGACCTGGAAATTCTAATTCCAGATCGTTATGTAGAAAGTATTGCAGAAAGATTAAGTCTTTACGCGCGCCTTGACAATTGTGAAAACGATGATGAATTGCAAGCCTTTCACCATGAATTAACAGATAGGTTTGGTGCCGTACCTCCTGAAGCAGAAGATTTATTCACCACAGTAAGATGCAGAAAAATAGCCGTTGAACTGGGATTTGAAAAGTTACTACTCAGAAACGAGACCCTAAAGTGCTTCTTTGTAAGCAATCCCGATTCGCCTTATTTCCAAAGCGAAACCTTTAACCGCATTTTGTTATTCTTACAAACGGGTACCAACAAAGCCAAATTGAAACAAGTTGGAAAAAACGGCATATTGGTTGTTGAAAACGTAAAAACAATGAATGATATTCATGGTTTTCTTGACAAGATGCACCGATCGGTATTTAACACGAATGATTAAAAAAAGACGAACGGAATAAATTAGGTTTGAATCGAATCAACAAACTGATTTATTGACTATAACTTATCGTATCAATAACACCGTTCCTTTTTTCAACACCTTTTTTCCTGTATAATCAATTCCTTCGGCTACCCATACAAATGTTCCGGTAGGTTGTAGTTGTCCTTTAAACTTTCCATCCCATCCTCTTGTACCATATTGGTGTGAATAGACCAACTGACTATATCTATTGAAAATACAAAAATGATCAAGTTGTTGAAACCCAACGATGAAGGGAGATAGGAAGTCATTCAAACCATCGCCGTTAGGCGTAAAGGCATTAGGCGTATAAATTTCAGGCCCCTGATAAACTGTTAGGCGAAGCGTATCTCGGCTTTCGCAACCACCGGGTGTTGAAGCTTTAAGGTAATAAACCATGTCATTGTCAATGGTAGCAATAGGGTTCTGTATATTGGTAGCACTTAAACCGAACGAAGGACTCCACTCATAATTTATGCCGCCTGTTGCATTCAATTGAACAGGTTGATTGGCAGCAACTGTTGTATCTTTTCCCGCAAATGCGTTTGTACCATAAATGGTGATGGGTTCATTAAGGATATTCGATTTACATCCATCTAAAGAAATCGCGTACAAAGAAACAGGGTAAACTCCATTGGTTAGATAGGTATGCGTTGCAGGCACTCCCTGATATTGCGTTCCATCGCCAAAATCCCAATACCAATTTTGTATGCCTAAACTGGTTGTCGTTTCAGCTGAAGTGAACATTACCGGTGCGTTTTTGCAGGTATCTGAAAATTGAAAATCAATTTGCGGCAATTCGGTAACGTAAACTTGTTTTGTTTTGGGAGTTTGCATACATGCATTGCTTCCCAAAGATGAGGTGGTTAGTGTAATACTTTGAACTCCCGGGACTGTAAAAATATGAACAGGATTTTGAACTGTTGCTGGCGAGGCGCTGTCGCTGAAATTCCAATTCCAAAAATTTACATTCCCAAAAACCGCATCGGAAACATCAGTTAACAAAACTGGCGATCCCAAACAAACGGTATCATCTACCTGAAAATCATTTACAGGTCTATCGTAAATGTTAATGGGTTGGTACAGCGTATCAGATTCGCACCCCAAATTTGTCTTCACCACAAACTTGATGTTCTTAACGCCCGGTGTGGTATAATTGGTTGATGGGTTGCTTATAGCTGAAGTTTGTCCTGCATTGTCAAAATCCCAGTACCATCCATCTATAACATCAGGGTTGGAGATAGTAGATTCATCAACAAACAAGATGTTGTTCGACATGCAACTATCCGTAATGCTGAAACTTGCAACGGGCTTACCTGCTACAATAACCGTCTGAGGAAAAACGGCACTGCAACCGTCAGGAGTGGAAACCCTAAGTTCTACATTATAAGTTCCGGCAGTTGTATAGATGTGAATAGGATTTACACTGATTGAATCAATAGGACTTCCATCACCAAAGTTCCAGTACCTTTTGATGATAGTGCTGAATGCCGTTGTTGAATCATAAAAAGTAATGGGCTCACCAACACATTTTTTTTGCGTTGGAGAAAAAATAAAAGCAGGTAAAAGTGTGGTACAAAATTTTTGAAGATTAGATAACCCGCCCGTAGCACCTGAGAAACCCCAATATACGAGGTTGGTGCCTGCAAAGACAGTATTTACAAAATCCATAGTCGCACTAACTCTGGGCTGTTGATCGAAATAAGTGGACAAACTTTTAGTAGTAGCATCCCACACAACACGAAGTATATGGTATTGACAATCTTCCACATTATTGTTTGTGGCTGAAATGGGTGTTAAAGGCGTGAGTGTGGTGGTTGATGAGGAATGATTCAAGTTGCCATTCAATTGTATGGCTATATGATCATAAACAGGGTCGTTGTCTGGCGAAGTGTTTTGATACGTATCCAATGTAACCGCAACTGAAGGAGCAATGCCTTCAAAACCCATTCCACCGCCGCCTCCAGATGACCCTATCGATGTATTGATGGATTGAAGCACAAATGCTATACCATCGGCTCCATTGTTATCTGAACAGCCGAGAAAAACTTTGAAGGTGAAATCAAATGAATTATTCAGATCTATCCTGTTGTTGTTCCAAACGGTTCCGTGACGATCAATCAAATTAGGCGTAAGTGTATAACAATGGCAATCATCCTGAGTTGCACTTCCGTTAATGGTGTATTGTGCGCTTGCCGAAAAACCTCCAATTAAGCTTAATAAAAAAATAAATGTGAATTGGAAATGTTTTTTTTGTAAACGCATATTGGTGTTTAGATTATTTCTATTGAATTACTTTTTGTGGATTTTGAATCCAAAGGGTTGAGTACAAATTAAGAATACAATTATTTTCGAAATGACAATTAATGATAGTTCAAAATTAGCCCCGCCAGCTGTTCTTTAATAAAAAACCGCTTCTGGAAAGAAGCGGTTTTGAAAGAATCATATTTAAAATTACCAGGCTTTTTTTGCCACTCCGTTTTTAACGGCTTCAAGTGCGGCAGCTTCGCCAAGCATGGTAGTCATTTTATTGCCTTTTCCATCATTTCCCTGGGCCATATAACCTCCGCGGGCTGTTTTAGTTATAACTGCATCTTGCATGGGAACATTCTTTTCTTTTGTTTTCATGCAATAAGCTGTAATCATTTTTGACATGGTAGTTGAATTTATTGTTATTAAATAAGGGAATTTAATCCCTGCTTAAGCTACAAGCTACTTAAAATATTTATTTCACCCAAAAAAACAGTTTAAGAACTCTCCACATCTGTTAATATCAGTGATTTTGATTCTTAAAATCAATATTTAAGGATTTGTAAAGTATCCTTTTACACATCAATTTTGGCGTACTTGGCATGCGATTCGATGAATTCTCTTCTTGGAGGAACCTCATCTCCCATCAACATGCTGAACACTCCATCAGCTGTAGTCAAACTATCGATGGTTACTTGCTTTAGCGTACGTGTTGCCGGGTTCATAGTGGTTTCCCAAAGCTGTTCTGCATTCATCTCTCCCAAACCCTTGTATCGCTGAATGGTTACACTATCATCTTTACCCTGACCCAATTGAGTAACCAAGCCTTTTCTCTCTTGATCGTTCCAGGCATATTCCTGATCCTTACCTTTTTTAACCAAGTATAATGGCGGCTGAGCGATATAGACAAATCCTTGCTCAACCAATTCTTTCATGTACCTGAAAATGAAAGTCAGAATCAAAGTGGCAATATGGCTTCCATCCACATCGGCATCGGTCATGATGATTAGTTTATGGTAGCGAAGTTTTGAAATATCAAGTGCTTTGGCATCTTCTGAAGTTCCAATCTTTACGCCCAATGCCGTAAACATATTTCTAATCTCTTCGTTGTCATAAATCTTATGCTCCATGGCTTTCTCCACATTTAGAATTTTACCTCTCAATGGAAGAATGGCCTGAAAGCTTCTGTCGCGGCCTTGCTTTGCCGTACCACCCGCCGAATCTCCTTCGACAAGAAACAACTCACATTTACCCGGATCTTTTTCAGAACAATCTGCAAGCTTACCTGGCAAACCTCCACCAACTAAAACGCTTTTTCTTTGCACCATATCACGGGCACGCTTAGCTGCAGCTCTTGCTTGTGCAGCCAATATCACTTTTTGAATGATGGTTTTCGCATCGCGCGGATTTTCTTCGAGATAAGCCTCCAAAACTCTGCTTAAAGTAGTATCAACAATACCCATCACTTCACTGTTACCCAATTTGGTTTTGGTTTGTCCTTCAAATTGAGGCTCAGGAACTTTTACAGAAATGATGGCAGAAATACCTTCTCTG
>CANHMN010000112.1 GCA_947461645.1 Chitinophagaceae bacterium
GCATTTGACCATCCTTTCAAGTCACTAACTTGTTGCCAAACCAAACCGTCTTTTTTAATGGCATCTACCCACGGACCTTTTGTTTTATCCAATGAAACACCTAAAACAGTAAAGTTTTTTTCTTTGTACTTGTTGTAAGCAGCCACCACATTTGGATTTTCTCCTCTGCAAGGTCCGCACCAACTGGCCCAAAAATCAATCAACACATATTTACCTCTGTAGGATTTTATGCTGACCATATTTCCATCAACATCCGCCTGTTCAAAATCAGGTATTACTTTTCCCATCGGATCTTTTTTGGCTTCTGCTATTTGCTGAGCGATGTAAGCTCCAATTCCTGATGCTTTCACTTCGGCCGTTAGCAAGGAAAAAAGTCTTTCCATCATATCGGCATCAGAATTGAGTTGGTGAATTCGAAAAATCGCAAGTGGGGTGATGAATGCGTTTCTTTTTTGGTCAACAAATTCCGTAAGAGCAGCAATACATTTTTGTGCAGTGGCTGGATCAGCTTGTTGGCCTTGGAAAATTGGTTCGTAAGGTTTAGCTATTTGGCTATATTCCATAAAGTCGTTGTGACTTGGAGAACCACTTACAGAAGCTTTGTCAAACTCATCTTTTTTTAGGGTTAGGGAAACATTACTGTTGTCCAAAAACAAAAGCACAAACGAAGCAGATTTATTAATTGTCAAAAGTTTAAAATCAGGCGACTCCACTTTACCCTTCAAAGAGAATTTTCCTTTGGAAATGGTAGTTGAAGTTTCAGGCATTCTTGTGTTACCATTAAGCAAATCAACAACAGTACCATCCTCATATCCTTCTGTATTTCCGGAAATTACATAACCTGTGGTAACTTCATTTCCAGCAACGGCAACAGGAGTTGCAACTTTTTTCTTTTGCTGGGCAAGAGCACAGGAAGAAGAAAATGCGAACAAAATGTATAGTATTTTTTTCATGACTTTGATTTTGAATTACGAAATTAAGGCCTTTACTTGGCTTTACCTACATCAAAAGTGTTGGAAATGTTAATTGTCGATCTGTGTAATGGCTCTCATAAAAGACAGAATCAGAGCTGTGTCCTTGGTTCCAGGTTTTTTCTCAAAATGCTGATTGAGGTCAACCCCGAAAAAATCAGGATGGCGAAAAGTATGAATCAAGGATGCATCTATAGGCCTAATCAAGCCTCCCCCGAGAAAAAAAGGCTTTTCAAATGCAGAATTCATAATGGCTTGCCAATACATGAAAACAGATTCATTTTCAATATTCTCTGTATTCCTCAAATCAAAACAATAATAATCACAAACTTCATCAAAGGCTGCTAGCGAATCATTGAGTTTGTCGGAAAGACCATCATCAAAATAAAGAGTTTTGATCACCTCGGTATTGGCTGAAATTACAGCACAATATTCCGGAGTTTCCTCACCACAAAACTGAACAGCATCAAGCTTGTATGTGTCTATCATGAAAAAAACATCCTGCATTGAAGCATTGGAAAACAAACCTACTTTTTTGAGATCAAGTGAGAGCTGATTCAATGCTGAAGGAATTATATTTTTTAATACCAATCCTGAAACATCAGCTTCAAAATGTAAGCCAATATAGTCTACACCGATCTTATCCAAGTGAACAATTTGATCGATATCAGAAACACCTGACACTTTAATGTTCATGAAGATGTTTTGTTAGGTTAAAAACGGTAATAGCATTTTATGAAAAGTAAAACATTTGAATTAGCCCAGCGTTTAAATGATAGGCTAATGCAGTATAAAAATAAAGGATAAACATCAAAAGAAGTCAAACCGACAACCAATTAGACATCATTTTCTCTCCATTGCTGGTCATGATGCTTTCCGGATGAAATTGCACCCCTTGAATATTGTATTGCTTGTGTCTTAAACCCATGATATTGCCATGGTTATCGGTTGCAGTTACTTGCAAATCATTTGGCAATGTTTCACGTTCAACCACCCAGCTATGGTACCTTCCTACCTGTTGATGTTGGTCAAGATCCCTGTACAAACCGAAGTTCTCCAACAAAGTAATTTCAGTGGAAACTCCATGAAAAACTTTGTCTAGGTTCTTTAATGTAGCGCCAAAAACCTGAGCAATAGCCTGATGCCCCAAACAAACCCCCAATATTTTTTTGTGAGGCGCAAATGTGCTGATAAAGGGCATCAACAAACCTGCTTCTTCAGGAACGCCAGGCCCGGGAGATAGCACTATTGCATCATAATTATCAACGAGGGAGAAATCAATTTTGTCGTTCATCACAACATCAACTGCAACTGGAGCAATCTTTTCAATGAGATGCACAAGGTTATAAGTAAAGGAGTCGTAATTGTCAACAAGGAGTATGCGCTTCATTCTTAGTTACAAAGGCGGTTAACATTACGCAAAGTATCAACAAAAAAGATCCGATGGTTATTTACGAATGTACTTTAAGCGAACTTTTTAGCATCTTCCAAAAACTTAGCCAATCCAATATCTGTTAGAGGATGTTTTAGCAAGCCAAGTATGGAATCTAATGGGCAAGTACAAACATCGGCTCCGGCTTCTGCGCACTTGATGATGTGATTGGGGTTGCGAATAGACGCGGCCAAAATTTCTGTTCGGTATCCTTGAACACTGTATATCTGACGGATCTGATGAATAAGATCCATACCGTCCCAACCGCTGTCATCAATTCTACCTAAAAAAGGAGAAACATAAGTTGCACCTGCCTTGGCGGCAAGAATAGCTTGTCCTGCAGAAAACACCAAAGTGCAATTGGTTTTAATTCCGTTTTGAGTAAACCATTTTATGGCTTTGATTCCGTCTTTAATCATCGGAACCTTTACTACAATATTCTTGTGTATTTTAACCAGCTTTTTACCTTCTTCAATAATTCCATCAAAATCTGTTGAAATAACTTCTGCACTGATGTCTCCATCGACCATTTCACAAATGGTTTTGTAATGCTGCATGACCGCATCGTCTCCCTTAATTCCCTCCTTAGCCATTAGAGAAGGATTGGTTGTAACGCCATCTAGGATTCCCAGTTCGTTGGCTTCTTTAATTTGAGCAAGGTTTGCAGTGTCGATAAAGAATTTCATTGGTAATTATTTTTGCGAAGATATTGTAGTAAATCAAAATTCAAAAATCAAAATTCAAAATTCAAAAATTGAAAAATCAAAATTCAAAAATCAAAATTTTATAATACAACACAAAGGTGACATTTAAAATTAATTACTTTTTATCCGCCATAGGCGGACAAGCTTTTTACTTTTTAATTTTTACTTTTTAATTTCTAAAATAAAAAATGGCAAGTTACTTACATCGCACCGCTCAACCATTTACCCTTGCTATCTTCCGATCCTGGGGGAGTTCAACAGGAGCTGGTCGTATAAGACTTGCCGATGCAAAGGTAATGAAAATGAGGTTAAATATTCATGGCTTAATTAAATACTTCCATTCAAAACATTAAAAGGAGAAGCCCGGCTTGTCTGTTCGGGAATTGATATTGGCAATTCCAATTAGTCTGTCATTTCTGTCGGTAAATGATTTATAATAAATCAAAACGGTATAGCTGTTTTCTGTTTCCCAATAATTGCCTTCCAATTCATTTTTAGTATCGATTCCCTCTTCCCCTACTGTGGTGAAAGTATAATTATAGTAACCTTGTTTCAATCGAACTACACACTCATACAAGCCACTTTCAGGGTTGTAAATCATTTCCCATTTGTCGTTGATTTTATAATTGGTGAATTGACCTTGCAGGTATAGTTTTTTCTTATAGAGGGAAAGCACATCATTCGATGCGTAATAAAAATGAACATTGGCATAATCACCCTGAAAAAGAGGGTTTAAGGTTTCATAAGTAACAATATTGTACATACCATTGTAATCAGGAAAGTAGGCATAACGTTGCTCACTTCTGCTCTCGTCATTTTTTAGATAAATTTCTCTTTTGCCTGGGTTGTAAATTCCATGATCCACTCGGTCGCTTAACAACCTAAAACTTCTTAAATCCAACCAACGCCATTCCTTTCCTGCCGGAAAAACTGCGGCATTTTCCATGTTAAAATCAAGCACATTGCCTCTTACAAAAGCAGGTGTAATGTCGCGCTGTGCTAAATCCCAACGGTTGTTTTGCAATACTACAGCCTTTACTTGTTGAGCTGCGCTGAAGGAATTGATATCCTTGATGTTTGCAGTAAACCTAATCCGTTGATGGGTTTTAAAAAGCTGCGCTCCAAAAGGCTGCACTACAAAGGCATTGACAACCGATTTAGGCTCTACAACCAGCATTTGTTTGGTAAAAACAACTTTTGAAGTATCTCCATCTAGGTAAACCTTTAATAAATAATTTCCGGAACGGATTGGATAAGAGTTTTGATCAGGTAATTTAGCCTGATAATGAGTATACCTTGTAAAGGCAAGATTGGAATAACGGTATGTTGATATTCGATTTTGATTGAAGCCTTTCATGAAATCAAAGGGGCTCAAATTGGATGGCTTCCAGTTGTAATCACAAAGCACATAAGTAAAATAGTAATTTTTATACCCGCCATCCATATCGTCAAAATGCAACTCTAGTTGAGCATTTCCATTGATGGTATAAACCGGCATGCCTTGTTGATTGCCGTATTCATAAAGCTGAACTGTTGTAATGTTTGCAGCGAACTGCTGCTCAACATTTTGAGCCGATAAATGAATCGGAACATAAAACATCAACGTAAAAAAAAGAAAACGAAATGTGTTGGGCAAAATCATCTTAACCGATTAATTAATTACTTTTGAAAGGTAACAAAAAAAGCCGATTGAACACTTCCTTATTCATAGCGAGAAGAATAGCCAAATCCAATAAAAGTCATTTTTCAAGCTTTATCATAAAACTTGCCACAGGAGCTACTGCGTTGAGTATTGCAGTCATGATTGTGGCATTAAGTTTAGTAAACGGATTTCAGGAAGAAATCAGCAAAAAAGTATTTGGCTTTTGGGGACACGTCAGGGTTTTAAAAGATATTGAAAACAAAACAACTCTTGCTGAAGAATATCCCATCACCCAAGACACCACCGTTGAAAATTATTTAGCAAGTTCAACTGATTTAATCTCTTTTGAACGTTATGCAACTCGCTCTGCTATTCTTAAATACAAAACAGGCATTCAAAGTGTTTTATTCAAGGGGATAGATAAAAAACATGATGTTGATAGATTTAATCCCTTTTTGAAAAAGGGAAACTGGATATCATTTAAAGACAGCGCCTACAGCAAGGATTTGGTAGTTAGTACAGTTGTAGCGCAACAACTTGAACTTGAAGTGGGCGACAGTCTCCTTGCTTTTTTCTTCAGGGAAGATGGTTCTAAAAGTGCCAGAAAATTAAACATCTCTGGAATCTTCAAAACAGGCATTGAAGATTATGACAAAAACTTCGCCATTTGCGATATTAACCTAATTAGAAGGATGAACAATTGGGATAAGGATCAAATTGGCGGGTACGAGGTATTTCTGAAAGACTACAGACAAACTGATGAAGTAACTCAAAAAATATATGCCGATCTTCCTCAGGGATGGTATAGTAAAAGCATACACGAAATACAACCTAACATTTTCGACTGGCTGAACCTGCAAGGCCAAATTAAAAACATTTTAATTGCCATAATGCTGGTTGTAGCCATCGTGAATCTGATTACCTGTTTGATTATTTTAGTCTTAGACCGAACAAGGATGACTGGAGTGCTTAAAGCACTAGGCGGCGATAATTGGATGATTCAACGCATATTTCTTTACAACACTTCTATTATTGCCATAAGAGGAATTTTATGGGGAACTGTTTTGGGACTTGCCATTTGTTTTATTCAGGATTACACAGGTTTTATCAAACTTGATGAAGAAGCCTATTTCATTTCAAAAGCAAGTGTGAAGATTATTTGGTGGCAAGTATTGTTGGTTGATGTGATGGCATTTGTATTGAGCATGTCAACACTTGTGATACCAACATTCCTGATCAGGAAAACCAAAGCTGTTAAGGCCATAAGCTTCAGGTAAGCCTAACTGTTACATTCAATTTCGGGCACCTCTCCTTCAATGATAAGCTTTCCCGCTGTTTTTTGTTTGATTTCATCAATACTAAC
>CANHMN010000113.1 GCA_947461645.1 Chitinophagaceae bacterium
ACCAATCTGTTGCCTAACAGAATCAATGGCTACCTGGTTTTCAGTTCCGGCATTAATAACCTCCCCTTTTGCATTGATGTAATCATAATAGTAGTCATCGATAATGTTCTCCTTGGTTTGCATGAATGCCAGGCTAAACCAACTCTCTGCATCTTTGATGAGTTCGCCAAACAAACGAAATTCAATACCGGTTGTATAGGCTTTTGCATTGTTTCTACCATTGTACCTGATCTTAACATTGTCTATATCATAGGGCACAACATCTTTCATGTTTTTATAGTAAGCCTCTGCAGTAAGTCTAAAAGGATTGTTCCTCTTGTCCATAAATTGCCAGTCGAAACCAGCAGTGAATTGTGCACTTTTTTGCGCCCTTATTCCTGTGTTGAGTTCCCCATTGTATGTTCTCAGCTCGCGGTAAAAGGGAGGCTGGCTGTAAATGCCCAATGCGCTGTGAAAGAAAATATTGTTTTTCCACAAGGGTTTCCAGCTTGCCTGAAACCTTGGACTAATAAGCCATTGTTTATTTAGGTCGTTGTAATGGTACCTTACGCCTGCCTGAAGATTGACTGTTGTATTTTGGGTGTTGAGAGAAAAATTGTTCTGAATAAATCCGGAATATTTGTTGATTTTAAGTTCTGCTGCAGAATTGATATAGCTGAACACTTGAAGCGATGTGCCGTTGTAGGGTAGGGAGTAGCCTGCAGAATCCTGGTATTCAAAGCTTTTGAGTACATCATTTATTTTCGTTTGTTCTATACTGTTACCCCAAAGCAATGTTCCATTTTTATATCGGTAATTCCCGTTGTGGGCCAAATGGTAAAGAGCTATGTTGAGACTGTTTCTGGCGTATTGTTGGTAATATCCAGATCCCAGCGGCTCACTGATATCGCCGAAGGAATTGCTGTTGTTGTCGAAGTCTCTTTCTCCGAATAAATAGGCGCCTGAAATATCAAGGTTTTCTTTTTCCTTGTCGGTAAATTTCGCAGCAAGCCATTTTAATTTTAGCCTACTGTTTGGCGAGTGAATAATGGTTAGGCCTGTGAGGCTTGTTTTGTAGCTGTCTTTTTCGCTGCCTTCAAAGTAAGTATCCATTCCGATGTTGGAGGTAAAGAAGGGTGTAAAAACAGAAGCGGTTTTTTTTACCGACTCGGGATAGTAGCTGAAGCGTGATTGAGAAATGATGTTAAGCCATTCTACCTGTATTTTTGAGTTGATGGTGAACGTAAGCAAGGATTGTATATCGCCAGCCGATGGAATATAATTACCTACTGTTGGCTGATTGCTTAAAAGATTTCTGTTGTTTCTGTTTCTTGCACCGATGAGATAAGTTGCTTTTCCGTTTGATGCTGTACCATAAATGCTTAATCCCTGTTCCATTAAACCAACATAACCCGTACCGCCAAATTGAGTTGGTTTTTTATATTGAATATCCAGTACACTGCTCATTTTATCGCCGTACTTGCTTTGAAATCCACCGGTATAGAAATTGATGTTTTTAACCAATGTGGGGTTTATGAAGGATAATCCCTCTTGTTGTCCATTGCTCACGAGATACGGCCTGTAGATTTCAAAATCATTGATATAGATGATGTTTTCATCGAAGTTTCCGCCTCTTACTGAGTATTGAGAGCTAAGTTCATTGTTGCTTCCTACAAGTGTTTTGATTAGGCCTTCCACACCGCCCGATGCAGAGGGTAAGAGCAATGCATCTTTTGCTTCAATATTTAGGAGTCCGCTTTCTTTTCTTTTTCTTTCATCTGTAACTACAACATTTTCCAAAACAGAAGGTGCAGATTGAAGAACAATGTTTACCGTATCTGTTTTTTCAGATGAAAGGAAAAAGTTTTTTTGAATTTCTGTAAATCCTTTGTGAGAATAAATCAAAGCAAAGGCTTTGTTGGCGGGCACTTGAATGCTATATGTCCCTTTTTCGTTAGAGGCGATGCCTTTGTTTTGTCCAAGCAGTGTGATGCTTGCACCTCTCAACGGTTGTAGTTTTTCATCAGTAATTAATCCTGTTACATAAGACTTCTTTTGTTGTGCAGTAACAACAAAAGTCAACAACAAGAACAAGGATAAAAGATGGAATCTCATTGAAGCATTTATTAGGAAATATGCTTTAGTTCACTGATGGTTTGCAAAGGATTTGCCGATTTGAAAACGGTATTGCCCGCAACTAAAACATCAGCGCCTGCTTTTAATATCTCAGCTGCATTTTCGAGTGTAACGCCGCCATCGATTTCTATTTTTGCTTCAGAATTTTTAGTTTGAATAAGCTGGCGAAGTTGTCTGATTTTTGAAAGGGTGTTGGGGATAAAAGCCTGGCCGCCGAATCCTGGATTAACACTCATTAGGCAAACGAGATCAATGTCATTGATAATATCACTCAGGGTTTCCACAGGCGTATGAGGATTAACGGCAACGCCTACATGAATGCCAAGCGCTTTTATTTGCTGTATATTTCTGTGAAGATGTTTACATGCTTCCAAGTGAACGGTGATGTTGTGGGCGCCTGCATTTTTAAAGGCTTCCACATACTTTTCGGGTTCTTCAATCATCAGGTGAACATCGCAGTATTTTTTAGTTAGGCTACAGATTTGTTGAACAATCATAGGGCCGAAACTGATGTTTGGAACAAACTTTCCATCCATTACATCCAAGTGGTACCAGTCTGCTTCGCTTTTGTTAAGCATTTCGCAATCTTTTTGCAATTGGGTAAAATCTGCTGAAAGCAAGGATGGGGCGATGATAGACATGTGAATTTTTTTGCAATATACAAAAGCTTTGATGAATCTTGTTTTCAATAAGCAAGGATCACCGCTCTATTTTATTTTTTTAAACGTTCAATGGCGTTCGAAGCCTCAATGTAGCTTGTATCGTAAAGTAGGGCTTTTTGATAAGCTTCAATTGCACCATCCGTATTGTTTGTTTTTTCGAGGATTTCGCCGAGGTAAAAGTATCCTTCCGGATAATTGTTGTTAAGGGTAAGCGCTTTGTTTAGTGTGTTTATGGCTTCATTGTATTTTTTAAGTGAAGCAAGAGCAAGTGCCTTTTCTCTGTAGGCCTCCATAAAAGTGATGGTATGGTTGATGCAATTGTCAAACATTTCTATGGCAGCTTTTTTGTTTCCGGTATTGGTGTGATAAGACCCTTTGATGAAGTAGGCTTCCGCTTCGGCGATATCGTTGAAATCGCGAAGCAAAACATCGGCAAGCTGTATTGATTTTATATTGCCTTGATTCGCATAGATTGCTCCAAGCATGATCATGTCTAACGCTGAAGGATAAATGCTTATTGTTTTTTCAAGATTAGAAACAGATGCCAATGTATCGGGTTTTTCCAAAAGCAAAACACTTTTGATGTGCATCAACCTGATGTTTGCTGAATCTTTTGAAAGATAACTATTTACGGCGCTAATTGCTTTGTCATATTGGTTGCCGGTTCTGTAAAACTGAATAAGGTTTTCTTTGGGAAGCAAAGAGTCTTCATTGTTTGCAATGATGTTGAGTAATTTGCTTTCTTGTGATGTATACTCTTCTATAGTTGAATCTGCTGCTGTAGTTTTGGGGGAAGAATATTTGTCGTTATTATTACAACTATACATTGACGTTAGTATACAGCCAGTTGAAAAAAAAAGGAAAAATAATTTTGAAAGATTCGTCTTGAAGCGCATGATGATTTTGTATTTGCGTCGGAATGTTGTTTAGATACAATTGCGAAGTTAATGCCTTACCGCTGCATGCTTTTTTTCAATACAATGTTTTTTCGGATTACAATTTTACATATTGCTGACAGTAGCTTTCGAATTTAATAGTACCTTCATTTTAAAATTAGAATCCATGAAAATAACGTTCGTTGCATTTTTCTTCCTTTTTGCTTTTAAATTTTCTTTTTCAACACCAAGTTTATCTTCAACCTGCTCAGATTTTTCCACAGATACCATTCACTTTCCAGGTGAAACGCATTTTGCCAATGTTCGTCAGCTCACTTTCGGTGGCGACAATGCTGAAGCTTATTTCAGCTTTGACGGCAAGTATCTTATTTTTCAAAAAACCAATACCAAGGAGGGCATTCTTTGCGATCAGATTTGGATGGGAAAGATACCTGAGAACGAAAATGAGGTTTTTCAACCCAAACTTGTGAGTACAGGAACGGGCCGAACCACTTGTGCTTACTTTTTCCCGGATGGAAAACATGTTCTTTATGGTTCAACGCACTTGGGAGGAACTCAATGTCCGCCAACCCCGGACAGGAGCAAATATGGCAACAAATACATTTGGCCAATTTACGAGGATTTCGACATTTTTAAAGTGGATACCAATGGTCGTATAACCAAGCAGCTTACCAAAACCAAGGGCTACGATGCCGAAGCAACCCTTTCACCAAAAGGAGACAAAATAGTGTTTACTTCCATGCGGGATGGCGACTTGGAACTTTATACCATGGATTTGGATGGTAAAAAGGTAAAAAGAATTACACATAGTCTAGGTTATGATGGAGGCGCCTGGTTTAGTCCGGACGGAAATAAAATTATTTGGAGGGCGTCAAGACCTAAAACCGAAGCAGAAATTGCTGAATATCAATCACTTTTGAAGGAAAATTTAGTTGCCCCAACTCAAATGGAGGTTTGGATAGCTGATGCAGATGGAAGCAATGCACATTCGATAACCAATCTCAAACAGGCCAATTGGGCGCCCAATTTCACTCCGGACGGTAAAAAAGTTCTTTTTTGCAGCAACCATGAATATAAAAGAGGTTTTCCATTTAATATGTATCTTGTTGATTTAAATGGAGATAATATCGAAAAAATATCAAGAGATAAAGGTTTTGATGCTTTTCCTATGTTTAGCCCAGATGGCAAAAAAATCGTTTTTTGCAGCAACAGAAACAATGGAGGTACCCGCGATACAAACATTTTTATAGCCGATTGGATAGAGTAGTACTTCCCCTTTAATAGTTTACAAAATATTGATAATCAATTAAATAACAAAAATGAATACCGAAAATCCTTTTTACCACGAACAAATGCCGGCAAAGCCGTCTTCTACGCTGAATGTGCTCACCATTTTAACCATTGTAGCCAGTATTTTGGAAATACCCAGGGCTGTTTTTAGCTATGTAAATGCAGCTGCAGATTATGAGAGATTAAAGACTTTGATGAGTGCAGGTGATTTGCAAAAGGCACCCGATTTTGTAAAGGGATTTGTGAATGAAAACACCCTTCAAATGGCTGAAAAAATGATGGAGAATCGTTTGCCAATGTTGATAGCATACCTGGCTGGAGCGTTGCTTTGTTTGGCAGGTGCTTTTGCTATGCGAAAGTTGAAAGCGCAAGGTTATTTTTTATGGTTGATAGGAGAGTTGTTGCCCATTTTAGCCACCGCTCTATTTGTGGGTTTAGGTGCGTTTTCCGGATTCACTTTGATAGGGTATATCTTCCCTGTTTCCTTTATTGTTTTGTACACCATTTATCGCAAGGAATTGATACATCCCTAATGTAAAATGGATGTCATTTCCATAGCTGAAATGTTGCCATTTTTAAGCTACATTTTCAATGTTAATTAACTTGCTTTTAGTATTAAAGCCATCACACAAATGATGGCTTTTTTTACATGCAATTAATCCCCCTAACAACCCTTTGTTAAGGTAATGTATTTTACTTTTTTTCATGGCTTTTTCAACATACAAATTTTGATTTTACTTTCGATTTTTGCTCCTGTCATTTTTAATTTGTTTAATAGCAGGCAGACTTTTTTTCTGCTAAAAAAATCATTTTAAACGCGATTGAAATTATTTTTTTGTCTTTAAAAACGTACAAAATATTTACTCTTTTTTTGCTTCAATGTTGGTTAAAAAAAAGTCGCTTTTGCGGTTTGCTTTTTTGTGAATATTGGTTGCTTTATTTATTTAGATTTTGGATCAAAAATCTTTCTCCTCTTGATCAAATAAAAGATGAAAAATAGGGGTTGAAGGTTGATGATTTTTTGGACTTTATTTTGTTTGTTTTTTTGTTTGTTTTTTTCATTTTCATCAATACACTAAAAACACAAATGCGGATTGTAAAA
>CANHMN010000114.1 GCA_947461645.1 Chitinophagaceae bacterium
TAAGTCTTTGTGTGGCACCATAACCGGGAATCAAACCCAAATTTACTTCCGGCTGTCCGAACTTTGCATTTTCGCTGCATATTCTGAAGTGACAAGACATAGCCAATTCGCAACCACCTCCTAAAGCAAATCCATTCACCGCTGCAATTACTGGTTTAGGACAGTTTTCTATTTTAAAAAAAACATCCTGACCATTTTTTGATAAAGCAACAGCATCTGATTTGGAGAGAGAGGAAAACTCAGTAATGTCTGCTCCTGCAACAAAAGCTTTGGTGCCTGCCCCTGTAATAATTACAGCTTTAATGGTTGCGTCCTGATAAACCTCATTCATCACTTTGTCTAATTCCTGAAACACTGTTTTGTTCAGGGCATTCAGTTTGTCTGGTCGGTTAATGGTAACAGTTAGAATACCTTCTTCAAGTGAAGTGAGAATAGTTTCAAGCATATCAATTTATTTAGAAATTTCTTTTCTCTTTAACTTTTGCGCTGATGTAGTCTGCGATTTCAGTAGTAGTTGTACCTGGAGCAAATAATTTTCCTACGCCTAATTCGTTCAGTTTTGCCATGTCTTCTTCAGGAATAATGCCACCTCCGGTGAGTAATACATCATGCATATCCTTTTCTTTCATTAACGCAATAATCTTTGGAAATACGGTATTGTGTGCGCCACTTAATATGCTTACACCAATGGCATCAACATCCTCTTGTAATGCAGTATTTACAACCATTTCAGGCGTTTGTCTAAGTCCGGTATAAATCACTTCCATGCCGGCATCCCTCAACGAAGTTGCAATTACTTTAGCTCCTCTATCGTGTCCGTCAAGCCCAACTTTGGCTACAAGTACCCTGACTGGTCTGTTGTTCATGGTGTTTCAATTTTTGGTATGGCTGAATGAATTCTGTTGATGGTATTTTCTTTTCCAATGTGGAATGCGATATCAAACACAGCAGGTCCGAACTTTCCACCAACGAGCATGATGCGCATAGGCAATTGAAGTTCGCCGGGTTTGATTGCCATTTCAGTAGCAAGGTTTTTGAAGGTACTCTCAATTTCGCTTACATTCCAATCATTTAATTGTTGTAAATGCAAACAGTATTGTTCAAAAAACAATCGCTTTTGTTCGTTCCATTTTGGTTTCAGCGCATCAACATCAATGCTTTCAGGCGTACGGAAAAAGTAGGCTGACTGTTCAAAGAAATCTGATACTAAGGTGCAACGCTCTTTAACAAGTTCAATCACTTGCTTTAGGTAATCCTCTTCAATTTGGCTTATGCCTTTAGAGGAAAGAACATTTTTAACACCATCAAACAATTGATCTGCTGAAGAATTTTTAATCCACTCATGGTTGAACCATTTGGCTTTTTCGTAATCGAATTTTGCTCCGCTTTTGTGTACTCTTTCAATAGAGAAATGTTGTACCAGTTCTTCCAATGAAAACAACTCCTGTTCCGTTCCGCTGTTCCAGCCGAGCATCGCGAGCAAATTCACAAATGCCTCTGGCAAAAATCCTTTCTCTTTAAAGCCTTCTGTGAATTCATTGTTTCTAGGGTCGGTCCAATTCATCGCAAATACAGGAAAACCATATTTAGCTCCGTCTCTTTTGCTGAGCTTACCGCTAGGTCCTAAAATCAACGGAAGATGTGCCCACTGAGGCATGTTATCAAGCCCAAAGAGGTATTTCCACAACAAAACGTGTACAGGAGCACTACTTAGCCATTCTTCACCACGAAAAGCATGGGTTATTTTCATGAGGTAATCATCTACCACCACAGCCAAATGATAGGTTGGCATTCCATCAGCCTTCAATAAAACTTTGTCATCAACTACATTTGAATCAAACGAAACTTCTTCATGAATCATATCAACAAAAGAAATGGTTTCGTTCTCAGGCATTTTGATTCTTACCACATAGGGGGTTCCTGATTGCAGTAGATTGTTTACTTCATCAGGTGAAAGTGTCAATGAGTTTTTCATTGACTTGCGTATCGTTGCATCGTATTGAGGAGAGGGATTACTTTCCGTTTTGAAAGCAATTCTCATTTTTTCGAGTTCCTCTGTTGTATCAAATGCATAATAAGCGTGGCCCTTGGAGATGAGTTCTTCCGCATATTTCTTATAAGTAACTTTTCGCTCACTTTGTCGATAGGGGCCATAATTGCCACCATGCTTTGGACTTTCATCCGGCTCGAGTCCACACCAGGCAAGACAGTCGTAAATGTATTGCTCAGCACCTTCCACAAAACGCGTTTGATCGGTATCTTCAATTCTGAGTATAAACTCACCACCATTTTTTTTAGCAAACAGATAATTGTAGAGCACTGTTCTTACACCACCAAGGTGTAGTCCTCCCGTTGGACTGGGCGCAAATCTTACACGCACTTTTCTTTGACTGATAGACATATTCAATTGGAGAACATGTTTTATATGTTCTTGCGCTGCAAAGATAAGATTAGTGCCTCTTTTTCAAGCAAAAAGGCGCTATTAAAAGAGCTGTCAACGGAGAAGATGTTTCAGCAGTATTTAGAGGTGGATGAGCAAAGCCAATTAAATTGCTTTTTGTATTTCAAGTGCAGATTCTAAAGCCAGATTCATCATTGGTATCAATGATTTTTCCCTTGCATCAGGAGATATTTGATCACCTGTAGGAATGACATCAGAAATAGTAAGAAGGGTAGCTGCTGTTTTACCCAAATGTCTTGCATTACTGAACAAGGAGAAAGCCTCCATTTCAACAGCAAGGCAGTTATGCTCCAATGCAATGGGCGGCGTTCCGGGCGTACTTCTGTAAAAAACATCGCTAGAATGCACATTACAGCTATTTACATCAAGTGCTAAGCTTTTTGCGGTTTGATTGATGATATCATGAGCAACTCCTTGATGTAGAATTCCTTCTTCTTCAAATCCAAAGGCACATTTGGCGTAAGTAGATTCGCTGTAAGCTACAGCTGTATTGATTAAATCGTATACTTTAAGTTCAGGAGTGTAAGCGCCGGCTGTTCCAATTCTGATGATGCAATTCACATCATACTCGTTGAACAATTCATAAGAATAAATGCCAATTGACGGACAACCCATTCCGCTCGCACCAATGGTTATTTCCATGCCTTTATAGTTGCCTGTATAATAAAAAACATTTCTGGTTTGACTTACTAGTTTTGCGTCAGATAAAAAGTGGTCTGAAATGTATTTGGCCCTTAATGGATCGCCTGGCATTAATACTATAGGAGCAATGTCTCCGGCTTTGGCACTGATGTGTAAACTCATGGGTGATAAATTTAGAGCCTGCGAAAATACACAAAAAAAATGAGCTGCGATAATTATACCGCAGCTCTGTTATAAAGGTGTTGTTTAGTTATGGTAAGGTGATGGTTCTTGGTGTATTACCATCTATTGAAATCGTTGCGATATTATCGCAATTGCCATTACCGAAACTTACCGTGGCTGTATGATTAGCTGATATGTACCTAACACTTCCCATGTCTATCCATGAGCATGCAACTTGCTTTCGAATGGCTTCAATGATTTCTGATGCCCTGCTTTCACCTGCAGCATTGGTAACCGATCCCGAACCAGTGATAATATAGGTATCATCATCGTGTCTAGGTGTAGACAAACCCATGGTTTGAGTAATTGTTTTATCGCTGTTGATGGTCCAGAAATTTCCGCTTGGTGCAGTAATTTTTACATTGTTTACAGTTCTTCTCCAGCTTTTGCTGCCCGGTGAATTGGAAATGTTTTCCCAAACGATTGAGCCACCTTCTTTTTTGTAACCATTTACTTTATAGTTTTCAAAAGTAACGGTAGCCGTACTTCCCAATCTTCTGATAGAATCTGTCAAAGTGATACGAATAATACCGCTTCTAACAATACCGCTGGTGCTTCTGCAACTGTCGCCAAAGTTGATGGTAATCCATTTTTGTGGGAAACTTCCGGTTACAGTAACCACAGCACAAGAGGGGAGATAGTTGTCTGCACCATATTCCCTATTGCCTGATAGTCCAAGGCTGTCGGTAGCAGAAGTAAGAATGTTGTTTACGTCTTCAGTTAAACTTTCACCTGTTGCCTCTTTTCCTGCAAGGTCAAAGGTGGTTTCCATTTCTTGAGCGTTGGAAGCAATTTTTTTGCAGGAACTGTGCGTAAAAATTACCACACAACAGAAGATTGCGATAGCTACTTTGGATATTATTTTCATAAAATTAAATTTTGAGCCGTTACGACGCACTAAAGGTATTGAAGTTTAAATTTGTATCAAATTAATGTCATTGTTATATTTCGTTAAAACTCCCTTTTGGCTGAAAATCCTTTATCCTAAAGCCATTTGGGATATACCATCACCCAATGAAAAAGTCCTATACCTCACTTTCGATGATGGACCACATCCTGAATGCACAACTTTTGTGCTAGATCAATTAAAAAAATACGAAGCTGAGGCCACTTTTTTTTGCATAGGGAAAAATGTTGATGCGCATTTTGATGTTTACAAACGAATTATAGATGAAGGACATGCGGTTGCAAACCATACCAACAATCATTTAAATGGCTGGAAAGCTAAGGATGAGGAGTATTTGCTGGACATCCGAAAAGCGATGAACATCATCGACAGCAAATTGTTTCGTCCGCCGTATGGAAGAATCACCCGATTTCAAATGTCACAATTGCTAAAACCCGCCTACAGGCTTTACCCAATTATGTGGTCTGTTTTGAGTGGTGATTTCGATAAAGACATCACTCCGGAAAAATGTGCTTCCAATGTTATACTAAAAGCACATTCTGGAGACATAGTTGTATTTCACGATAGCGAAAAAGCCCGAGAGAGACTGGAATATGCACTGCCTAAAGTTTTAGCCCATTTTAGTAATCAAGGGTTTGTCTTTAAGAAAATTACAACCGAATTGTTGAAAGGATATCCGTATTTTTCAAAATAGATTATCATAAAATGTTTATAGATACCCATTGTCATCTTTACTTGAATGAGTTTTCCTCCGACCTTGGCGATGTTATCTCGTCAGCAGAACGATTGAATGTTAAGTCTATTTACCTGCCTGCCATCAATAGCGAAACGCATATTGATTTGATTGAGCTGGAGCGCAAATTTCCTCAACAGTGTTTTGCTATGATGGGACTTCATCCTTGTTATGTAAAAGAAGATTATCGTAAAGAATTGGATCTCGTATATGAATGGCTCAACAAAAGACCTTTTGCGGCCATTGGCGAATGTGGATTGGATTTTTACTGGGACAAAACTTTTGTGAAGGAGCAATACCTTGTTCTTGAACAACAAATTGAATGGGCTTTGCAATTCAACAGGCCAATAGTGTTGCACACAAGAAATGCTACCCAGGAAACTATTGATGTGATTGCTGCGCATCGTTCCGAAAAACTAAAAGGCCTCTTTCATTGTTTTGGCGGCTCAATTCATGAAGCACAACAAATCATTGAACTTGGGTTTTCATTAGGAATCGGAGGAGTGGTAACCTATAAAAACGCAGGCCTTGATTTGGTGTTGAAGGAAATTGACTTGAAGCACATTGTTTTAGAAACGGATGCGCCTTATCTTTCTCCTGTTCCTTATCGCGGAAAAAGAAATGAACCGGCTTTTTTGTATCAGGTTGCTGAGAAAATCGCTCAAATAAAATCTTGCAATTTGGAAGAGGTTGCAAAAATTACTTCTGCGAATGCGATGGAAATATTTGGTGAATATCAATTCAATCTTTTACATTCATAACCAACTAATGAAATAAAGAATGTCTGAAATGAAAATAGAAGAGCTTTATCAAATCTACCTCAAATATCCATCTGTTCAAACCGACACCAGAAAGCTGCAGATGGGTGATATTTATTTTGCCTTGAAAGGAGATACATTCAACGGCAATACTTTTGCTCAACAGGCTTTAAATCAAGGAGCGGCCTATTGTGTTGTTGATGAAGATTTGTCGTTTAAGGATGACCGCTTGATAAAAGTTGTTGATGTGCTCAGCACACTTCAGCAATTAGCAAAATACCATCGTCAACAATTCCAAATCCCATTTTTAGCCATCACCGGCAGCAACGGAAA
>CANHMN010000115.1 GCA_947461645.1 Chitinophagaceae bacterium
ACTGTAAAAAATTTGGAAGCGACGAATATCGATGCTATCTTTGCGCTCCTAAATCAATGCCGCGTTGGTCAAGGGGTTAAGACGCCTCCCTTTCACGGAGGAATCACGGGTTCGATTCCCGTACGTGGTACAAAAAGTCAGAACGAGAATGAAAGCGAGAGCGATCATGAAGTTCTGACTTTTTTTCTTCGCTCTGGTTCTGTTTCTCACTCTGATTTTATCGAATTATTTTTTCGGTCAAGAATTCCATCAAATCCATCACCATCTGGCTAAATAATTGTCCTTCAAAACCTACAACAGAAGCCCTCCATTTAAATGGCTGGCTTTCCCATTTAATTGCTACATACTGACAGAAAAAGGACTTGGAATAGATCAAACAAACCCCAGACTCAAAATTGCGGAATTTTCTTTAACACTTTTTTTAATGCAAAGTGGATTCCTAAAACACATAATAGTTACCTTCAATATTCATCTTAAAAACGATGCATGAAAAAAAACACAGTACGATTGTTTGTATGGTTAATGTTGTCAACCTTTACCATCAAAGCGCAAACAGCTGTTGAATATGGAGACAGCGCTACCAAAAAAGCCATTAACGGTAATTTGGAAGATGCTATTGTATTGTACAACAAAGCCATCGAATTAAACCCAAATTATGCTTTAGCCTATCACAATCGGGGATTGAGCTTTTCGGCCCTTGAAAATGACACAGCTGCCTTTGCAGATTTTTCAAAAGCGATAAAATTATTTTCTAATTCAAATGCATCTGAAATAGAATGGTCTTATGCCAACAGAGGAAATATCTTATTAAAATACCAACAATACGAATATGCTGCTGCAGATTTCAAACAAGCTATTCAAGTTAACCCGAGTAGTTACATCATTTACAACAAACTAGCCCTTTGTTATGTAAATCTCGGTGACGATTCTCTTGCGATGAACTGCTATGATTCCTCTTTAGCCATTAACAAAAATTTTGAGCAAACTTATTACTACAAAGGTGCTTTTTACATGAAATTAAAACAAGACCTGAAAGCCATTGAGAATTTCGATAAAGCCATTGAAATTGATTCGTTATATGAATCGGCATATTTTCAAAGGGGGTTGGCTAAGGTTGAAGTTGAATTATACAGAGAGGCAATTAACGACTTTGACAAAGTAATTTCCTTTTCAGGAGAAGATGCTACCTACTATTTGGCAAGAGGTCTTGCCTATTCTTTCCTCTTTGAATTTAAAAAAGCATGCGAAGATTTTGGTCAGGCCAAGAAATTTGGCGAAGCAGAAATGGCAGATGAATACATTGGTAAATTTTGCCAGTAGTTGTAAATATTATTTACTGAAAAACCAATGATAATACCATTGGTTTTTCAGTACAGGAGCATCATTGATACACCCTAACATAATCTACCTCCAATCGTTGAGGAAAAATATTGTCATCTACACCAAACTTTCCTCCCCAATTACCGCCTACAGCTACATTCATGATCAAGTGAAACTCCTTATCGAAAGGCCACGCTTCCGAATTTTTATGCTCATTCTTGAAAGTATGGTATCGCTTACCATCCACCCAAAAACTAATTTCTTCTTCTGTCCACTCCATTGTGTAAATATGAAATTCTTTATGTAGCTCTTTGATGTTTATGGATTGTCCTTTTTGCGTATTAATCATACCATTATACGCCCCGGTATGCACCGTACCAAAAAGAGAGTCGGGCCAGTAGCCCACATTTTCCATAATATCTATTTCACCACTATGAGGCCAGCTGCCATATTCCCACTTCGTTGGCAACATCCAAATTGCAGGCCAGATTCCTCTTCCTGTTGGAATTTTTGCGCTTACCTCTACCCTTCCATACTTCCAGTCGCCTTTGTTTTTGGTGACCATTCTTGCTGATGTGTAGTTGTAATTTTCAAAAGATTCCTTTCTAGCCTCAATGACAAGTCTACCACCTTTAATATGCGCATTCTCCTGTCTCGAAGTTGTATAATATTGCAATTCATTGTTTCCCCAACCGCATAAATTAGGACACCCGTTTCCGTTATCATAACTCCACTTGGTGCTATCCGGTATATTTCCCTCGCAGTTAAACTCATCCTGCCACACAAGGTTGTTGTAATGGTATTGCGCTTTTGTATTGACATGCAGCATAGTAATACATACAATTGCCATTAACCCAAACTTTGTCGAAAATAATTTTGTTGATTTCAAGGTTAGCGGATTTTAGTTTCTTTTACTTTTATTTTTTGTTGAAGCTTTCCTATCTGAATATTAAATTCTCCTTTTTCCAATACAAGTTTATTGTTGCTGTTTACAAAAGCAAGCTCACGCATAGGCAACTTAAAGCTTACTGTTTGGGAGGCTCCCGCATTGAGCTCGATTTTCTCAAAGTCCCGAAGTCTCTTCACATCAGGAGTAAGAGAAGCCACCAGATCACTGATATACAACTGAACGACATCCTTACCTGTTTTATTACCAGTATTTTTAACCGTTAGACTGATTTCCAATGTGTCGTCTGAATCGAATGAAGTTGCATTAGTGGATAATCCGCTGTATTCAAATTGAGTATAAGACAATCCAAATCCAAATTCGTATTGCGGATTAAAGTCAGCAGAATAATCGTAAACACCTTGTGGATTGGATTGTGCATCGGATGGCTTATGAATGTAATTGGTAAGTGCATTTACAAATTTCGGATAGGTTATCGGCATCTTACCACTTGGGTTTATTTTACCAATAAGCATATCGGCCAACACATCGCCTCCAAAATTTCCCGGAATAAACAAATCGATGATAGCGGCCATAGCAGGTTCAAATTTGCTGATGATTCTTGGTCGGCCTTCATTCAATACAAGTAGAACAGGCTTACCTGTTTTAATCATTGCGTCTATAAGCTGTTGCTGATTTTCAGAAAGATTCAAATCATTCAAATCGCCAGGCTTTTCTGTGTAACTGTTTTCACCTACGCAAAGTAAAATATAGTCGGCTTGTGAAGCTTTTACGACAGCGTCATTAATGTCAACAATAGAATCTTCATAATATTTTCCATCCATCTTATAGGCAACGCCTTGTGAAAAAGAAACATTGCTATTGCCCAAACGGTTTTGCATTGCTTCAAGAATAGTGTTGTATTTAGATGCAAACTGCTCCGTTTTCTCACCCTGCCAAGAATAAGACCAACCACCATTCAAAGTACGCATTGAATTGGAGTTGGGACCAGTAACCAATATTTTAGCAGATGAGTTTAATGGAAGAATATTTCCTTTGTTCTTTAACAACACCACCGATTCCGCTGTTGCATCATATGCTTTTTGCTCGTATTCCTTACTGCCAAACATAGGATAATCGCTGCTTACAGTAACGGGCACATCAAATAAATTGAGTTCGTACTTAACGCGAAGTATTCTACTAACGGCATCGTTTATGCGAGACATCGGCACTTTCTTTTCTTTTACAAGTGCAATAAGATCTCTGCAAAAATCCTTGTATTCATAAGGTATCATGGCCATATCGATACCTGCATTGATGGCAAGCATAAGGGCCTCCTTCTGTGTAGCTACTATTTTATCGCGCTTGTAAACATTGTCAATATCCTGCCAGTCGGTAACAACAAAGCCAGAAAAACCCATTTCTTTTTTCAAAAGGTCTGTCAATATTTTACCATTGATGTGCGTAGGCATCCCGTTTATCAATGCTGAATTAACCATTACCGTTCTGGCTCCTGCTTTAATTGCAGCCCTGAAAGAGGGCAAGTGGTATTCTCTCAGATAATGTTCAGGTATCCAGGAATTTGTTCTGTCTTTACCTGTTTTAGGATCAGAATAAGCTAAAAAATGTTTGAGGCATGCAGCAACATGGTTTTTATTTCCAAGCGGATTTTGATAACCGTCAATAACCTGCTTTCCCATTTCAGCAACGAGATAAGGATCTTCACCATAAGTTTCCCAGATTCTTGGCCACAATGGATTTACACCCAAATCGAGAACCGGTGAAAAATTCCAGGATACTGATGCTGCGCGAGATTCATACGCAGTTATAGTTGCAGCATCTTTCACCATTTGTCTGTTCCAGCTGGCCGCCTGTCCAATAGCTTGAGGAAAAAACGTTGCACCGGAAACATAAGTTGCGCCGTGTATGGCATCAAATCCGTAAATCAACGGAATTTTCAATGCGGTAGTTTTAGTCTTACCCTGCAAGGTTTCAACTATACTGTTCCATTGTGCAGTGCTCATCGCCCTGTTATCGGAAGTATTCAATACCGATCCAAGCTTGTAGGTTTGAATCGCTTCCTTAACTTTTGATTCATTAAGTTTGAAAGGCTGTCCGTCGCCGAGCACGTCCAGCGTTATTTGCGCCATTTGACCGACCTTCTCTTCCAAAGTCATTTTAGCAACCAAGTTGCTGACTTTCAATTCAATATTCTTATCTGTTTGAGCGAAGTTTAGTTTTACACAAACAAATAAAAAGAGTGCCAGGCATATTGTTGGTTTTGAATTAAGCTTCATTAAAATTTTCTTATCGTGTTTACAATCATGCTTCTTTACATCCAATACTGATGCATCAATTTCATTATTGCTTAATGATTCTTCTTGTAACTATTCTGTTGTTGATTTTATTTTGAATGAACAACGTATAGCAACCTGCAGCACATTTATCCATCGGAATTTTCACTTCGGAATTAGTGCTTGTTATGATCCTCATGTTTCTTCCTGATTCATCAATAACCTTCACCAACAATGGCATGCCTGCTGGGTTGTTGATGTGGATATTGTTGATGGTTGGATTTGGGTAAGGCTTTATCAAATCCATAAACTCATCCTGATCTACCTGAGCAGTGTTGGTTAAGAACAACATGTCATCAAAGTAATATGTTTTTTGACCAGAAGTGGCTCCATCTACTCCGTAATTGAAGTAAACAATAGCTTTGTCATAATGGTAGTTGAAATTCAATGGAGACGTTCCAGCTACCTCCTTGGCAAAATCAAAAACTAATGTTTGCCAACGATTGGCGCTTGTTATTTTTGCTTCTGTCTCAACCGAATGTAAATCATTATCATGTTCCACTAGTCGTATCCTCACTTTGATATTTGCGTTTGGCGATAAAACCCTTAATGATAATTTGGTGTTGGTTGCATCGAATGGTATGCTGGTTGCAAAACCCAACTGTTCAGCATTGGTAATGGCTGTTCCAGCTGTAGATAAGGCGCTAGCAGATTTGATTACTTTGGCCACCTTGTTGTCTGGCCTATTAGGATCATTTGCTATCGTAGACAACTCAGCGCCGTCGAAACCAATCAAACCATAATCAACATTTGATTCCTCGAACGTCAATGGAAGATTCATTTGGATTAAATTGCCATTGGAATTTCCACCAGCTTCTTGACGAATGTCGTCAAAGTAATAAGTGAAATTTGCAGAGCCATCACCCATTGTACCATTGTCAAAAATGAATACCAATTTATTATAGGAGATGGAAGGATCAATTGCTGAAAAATCAAAAGTAAGATCTTCCCAAACATTATCAACTGTAGTGGTCACTTCTTTTTCAAAGTTGACAGCAGGGTTGTTGCTGTTTTCTACCTTGAGTAATACTTTAGTTCCAATTCTTGGTGCATACACTTTCATTCGAATCAATTTGTTCAATGAAAAGTCTATGGGCTCATTCAACTGCAACAAGCTTCCTCCCCAGGTTTGTCCTGCATTCTTTACCATTTTAGCTACCGTAGGAGAAGCATTGAACGTGTTGATGAAAGGATTGGGAATTGTTGTTGTTGAACCTCCGTCAAAATCAACAAAACTGTAACTGATTGTTGTTGATTCAAAATCCAATGGCAATGAAGGCAATGGATTTAGTCCTCCACCTCCGATAAAGTTAACGTCATCAAAATAGTATGTCTTCTCTCCCACTTGCGCACCTGATGTTCCGAAATTAAAGAAGATGATTGCTTTGTCATACTGGTAGCTAAAATCCAATGCCTGTGTACCTTCAGCCTGACGTGCAAAATCAAATTCAATTACCTGCCATCCGGAAGCAATGGTAACAGT
>CANHMN010000116.1 GCA_947461645.1 Chitinophagaceae bacterium
AAACTTTTGATTATTCATAGAAATGTGGAGGCAGAAGAAACTTTTGTGCGCGAATTGGAAATGCTTCATTCTCTATTTGTAAGACAACAGGAAACAAAAAGCCTCATATTAAAAGGAGCAGAAGTGCTGCGCAACAACTGGTTCTTTCTTTTTGTGGATGCGATGCAAGAAAAAAGGGTTCCCGTTTTTGGTTTTGAAGCATTAAGAAACTTCAGGTTCAATACAGCCAAGCCCAAAACACACATTCACGTTAGCAGCGGTATGGACTGGTTTGATGCTAAAATTGAAATAGAGTTTGATCGCCAGAGAATAGGAATCGACGATATTAAAAAAGCTATTGCCGCAAAACAGTCTTTTGTGCAGCTCGGTGATGGAACTTTGGGAATTTTGCCGGATGAATGGTTGAAAAGGTATTCGCTTTTGTTTAAAGTGGGTGAAGGTAAAAATGACAAGCTCAGGCTTTCAAGGTATCACCTCAGCGTAATTGACGAGCTGTATGAAAATCGTGACGAATCGGAAATCAGTTTTGCTTTGGATGAAAAGTTTGAAAAATTAAAATCGTTCAAATCCATTCCTGACATTCCTGTTCCTCAAACACTCACAGCAGTTTTAAGACCATACCAGGTTGCTGGATTCAACTGGCTCAACTATTTGAATGATGTGGGTTGGGGTGGAATACTTGCCGATGATATGGGTTTGGGTAAAACAGTACAGGCGCTCACCATGCTCGACGAGTACAAGCATAAAAACGGATCGTTGAAGGCGCTGGTTGTTTGTCCAACAACACTTATCTACAACTGGAAAAACGAGGTGAACAAATTCACACCGGAGCTTAGCTATCATATTCACCATGGAAATGCAAGATTGAGAAACGTTGAAGAGCTTACCAAACACAACATCATCATAACAACTTATGGAACCTTAAGAAGCGACATCAATTTGTTTTTGACGGTGCTGTTTGATTATATTGTTTTGGACGAAAGCCAGGCGATAAAAAATCCTCAATCTAAAGTTACCAAGGCCGCAACGCTGCTTACTGCAAAAAATCGTTTATGCATGAGCGGTACTCCACTGCAAAACAACACGTTTGATATTTATGCTCAAATGAACTTTCTAAATCCCGGTTTGCTTGGGAACATGGAATTTTTTAGAAACGAATTCGCAACGCCAATCGATAAATTTGGCGAAGCCGAACAAAAAGAACACCTCAGAAAACTTTTGCTTCCTTTTATCCTTCGAAGAACAAAAGAGCAGGTTGCCAAAGACCTTCCCGAAAAAACAGAAACCATTTTGTTTTGCGAAATGGAAACGCAGCAAAGAGCAGTTTATGAATACTTCAGAAATGCCTTCAGGGATAAAATATTAGGAACCATTGATCAGCAGGGAATTGACAAGTCGCAACTAACCATTCTTCAGGGATTGATGAAGCTTAGGCAGATATGCGATAGCCCAGCGATTTTGAACGATGAAGAAAAATTTGACAACCATTCCATCAAGCTTGATGAGCTAACCAGAGAAATCACAGAGAATATAGGAGAACACAAGGTGCTTATTTTTTCACAGTTCCTTGGAATGCTTGGATTGATAAAAGAAAAACTTAAAGAAAACGAGATAACGTTCGAATATTTTGATGGAGGCACTTCAGCAACAGAAAGAGAACGCGCCATTCAGAATTTTCAGAACAATGATGTTTGTCGTGTGTTTTTAATATCATTGAAGGCCGGGGGCGTCGGATTAAACCTTACAGCGGCAGACTATGTGTATATTGTTGATCCGTGGTGGAATCCGGCCGTTGAGCAACAAGCCATAGACCGAACACACCGTATTGGACAAACCAAAAACATTTTCGCCTACCGCATGATTTGTGTTGATACGATAGAGGATAAAATCATGCAGCTTCAGGAGCGAAAGAAAAGCCTGGCCAAAGAACTTATTTCTGATGAAGCAGGTTTTGTGAAGTCGTTGACCAAAGAAGACGTGGAGTATTTATTCAGCTAACAATTATAAATCAACAATAAGTCTAGACAGCTAGACTTTTACCAAACCAAAACCTTCAAAGATGAAAAGAACAACCCTTTTTGTTTTGTTGCTGTGGATGAGTGAAAAAACCATCGCTCAGGAGAAGCCAATTGTTTTCAAAGGAGCAAATATTATAACCGTAACCGGACAAACTTTTTCCGGTGGAACGATGGTTGTTCAAAACGGAAAAATTATTGCAGTTGGCGCAGCAAACATTGCAACACCGGCAAATGCAACTATTGTAGATGCAGCTGGAAAAACAATCATGCCGGGCATTGTAGATACCCATTCTCATTTGGGAGGACCTCAGGGTGGCGATGCAACCAATCCGCTAAATCCAGAAGTACGCGCAATGGACGCCATCAACCCCATCAGCGATGGATTTAAAAAAGCATTGGCAGGAGGAATAACAACCATCAATATTATGCCTGGCTCCGGGCATTTGATGAGCGGACAAACCGTTTACGTGAAAATGAGAGAAGGAAAAATCATTGAGGATTTGTTGATCACCAATGAAAAAGGAGTGAACGGCGGAATGAAAATGGCAAACGGTACCAACTCCATTCGCAACGGAAATGGCTTTCCAGGAACTAGAGCCAAGAGCGCATCGCTCGACAGAGAACTTTTATTGAAAGCACAGGAATATAAAAGAAAAATGGAACGCGCCGGTAAAGACAGCAGCAAGCTTCCGGAAAGAGATTTAAGAATGGAGCCATTGGTTGAAGTGTTGAACGGAAAGAGAATTGTACATTTTCACACGCACAAGTACAACGATATTTTGACCGTGATAAGATTGTCGAAAGAATTTGGCTTTAAGCCTGTGTTGCATCATTTATCTGAAGGATGGATGGTGGCCGAAGAAATTGCGAAAGCTGGATTGTATTGTTCCATCATCACCATCGATGCACCAGGCGGCAAACTGGAAGCGACCAATCTTTCTTTTAAAACCGGAGGTGTATTGGAAAAAGCGGGTGTTCAGGTTGGTTTTCATACCGATGACGGCATCACCGACTCCAGATTATTTTTAAGATCAGCCGCGCTTAATGTAAGAGAAGGCATGAGCAGACAAAAAGCTTTGGAAGGATTAACAATAGTTGGCGCAAAAATGCTTGATCTTTCCACCAGGGTTGGTTCATTGGAAGAAGGAAAAGATGCTGATTTTGTTTTGTTGTCGGGCGATCCCTTCAGCGTATACACAAAAGTGGAGCAAACCTGGGTAGAAGGAAAGAAAAGATATGACATCAGCAACCCTGAAGATAGAGCTTATTTGACAGGAGGCTATGGCGTGTATTCTGCCGACAGAGGAGAATTTCATCATCATGGAGATGAAGAAGACGGAAAACAATAGTTTTTCCTAAAAGAACAAATTAGATATCTAGATCACCATCAACCGAAAAAAATGAAAAAGATAACAGCAATAATAGTGATGTTGCAAATCTTGATAGGATATGCACAAGCACAGATAGCCGTTAAGGCAGAAACACTTTATACTGCAACCACTTCTCCTATTCAAAACGCAGTGGTATTGATAGAGGGCGGAAAAATTAAAGCAGTTGGTAAAGCCGCAGACATAACAATTCCACCCAACTATAAAGTGATTCAAGCCAAAACAGCAACTCCTGGTTTGATAGACGCAAGAACACTGATTGGAATTTCGGGGATATTAAACATATCCATAGACCAAGATCAACTTGAAAAGTCGTCGCCCGTTCAACCCGAATTAAGAGCAATGGATGCTTACAACCCCAACGAAGCATTGGTAAAATATGCAAGAGATTGCGGTGTTACCACTATCCATACCGGTCATGGAATAGGCGCATTGTTTAGCGGACAGACTATGATTGCCAAAACAAAACCAGGCACAACTGATAATGTGATCATTAAGCCGTTGAGCATGCTGGCAATGACCCTTGGGCCTTCTGTATCAGGTAATTATTCTTCACCTGGAACAAAAGCAAAAGAGGTATCAATGATCAGAGCGGAGCTGATAAAAGCACAAGACTACCAAAAGAAAATGAGCAACAAAGACAGTTCGAAAAGACCCGCCTTTGATATGAAAATGGATGTCTTGTCTCAGTTGTTGAAAGGCGAAATAAAAGCGCTTATCACAGCCAATTCATCTGTAGACATCATGAATGCGATTCGAATTGCAAAGGAGTTCAATTTAAAATTGGTATTGGATGGCGCAGCAGAAGCGTATTTGCTGATTGATGAAATTAAAAAAGCGAAGGCGGAAATCATTTTACACGCAACAATGGCACGCAATGAAGACGATATGTTGAATATGACCAGAGAAAGTGCAGCGCTATTGACAAAGGCAGGAATACCTGTTTCCATTGAAAGCGGACAAGAGGCTTATGTACCTAAGACAAGAATAGTATTGTATGAGGCAGCATTAACATTGGCTTTTGGACAAACTTTTGAAGAGGCGTTGAAATCAATCACCATTAATCCTGCAAAATTGTTGGGGATTGATCAAAGAGTGGGAAGCATTGAAACAGGAAAAGATGCCGACATGGTAATGTATGATGGCGACCCTTTTGAATACACTACTCATGTATGCAACGTAATCATAGATGGACAAGTAGTGACCGAGAACGAGAGTTGCAAATAGCACCCACAAAAAAATTAGAGCGAATTATTTCCACCTGATCTTGGCTGCCACTTATGTTGGCGGCCTTTTTTGTAATAGATAACAGGGTATTCTTCCTGAAGATGCAGCAGCCTTTCCAACCAGGAAAAGAGGCTTTGAAAAACCGGTTTACGTTGCTTGTTGTTGAACAATGCGCTCATAGGGTGTTGTTTTGTAAGGTGACGATAACTAAAACGAGCGTACTAAAAAATTATTGCCCGCATACTCTCGATATAGCCTTTCAAAACAACAAAAGACATTAATAATCAATCACTTGCTCAACCATTTCAGGGAGTTCTCTCCATTCGTATTGTTGGTTACGCAGCTGAGGCTCAAATCCTGCTTCCAAAATTGCCTCTTGAATAGTTTTGCTGGTAAAGCGATGAGGTGCTCCCGCAGCACTAACTACATTCTCTTCAATCATGATACTTCCAAAATCATTAGCGCCTGCATTCAAACAAATTTGTGCTACTTGCTTACCAACGGTTAACCAGCTTGCTTGAATATTTTTTACATTAGGCAACATTATTCTGCTGATGGCAATCATTCTGATGTATTCTTCGGGCGTGGTAAGGTTTTGCACTCCACGAATTTTTGTAAGCAGCGTATCTACATCCTGAAAGGTCCATGGAATGAAGGCCAGAAAACCCTTTGCTTCTTCAGGTTTTCTGCTTTGCACTTCTCTGAGTTTAACCAAATGTTCAAATCGTTCTTCAATGGTTTCCACATGACCGAACATCATGGTTGCAGAAGTGGTTATGTTGAGTTTATGGCATTCGTGCATGATGTCGAGCCACTCCTGAGCGCCGCATTTGCCTTTGCTAATTAATCGTCTAACCCTGTCTGTTAGAATCTCAGCGCCTGCGCCGGGTAAGCTGTTCATACCAGCTTCTTTAAGCGCCATTAGAACATCTCTGTGTGTGCTTTTCTCAAGTTTGGTGATATGTGCAATTTCAGGTGGACCAAGCGTGTGAAGTTTGATATTTGGGTACAGAGATTTTAATTCTTTAAACAAATCAACATAAAAAGAAAGTCCAAGTTCGGGGTGATGGCCACCTTGCAACAACAATTGATCGCCACCGTATTTAATGGTTTCTTCAATTTTTTTCTTGTAGGTATCAATGTCGGTTATATAAGCTTCGGCATGTCCGGGGATTCGGAAGAAATTACAAAACTTGCAATTGGCCACACAAACGTTGGTTGTGTTTACGTTTCTGTCGATTTGCCAGGTTACTTTTCCGTGAGGAACTTGTTTTTTACGCAGCTCATTGGCCACATACATCAGTTCTGTAAGTGGTGCATTTTCAAAAAGGTATTGTCCTTCTTCGGCAGAAAGAAAATCAAATTGCAAAGCGCGATCCA
>CANHMN010000117.1 GCA_947461645.1 Chitinophagaceae bacterium
CCTCTTTTATGTAGGTTTTCAAATGCTTTTTTTCTTCCTTCGTATTGCATGAATTCCATGCAACGTGAAGTTTTTAAAATGGTTCCGCCACGTTGAATGATGTTGGCAACGCTTCTGCTATCCATTGGAACTATATCGTCATGTACAAGTCCTGTATAGCCTTGCATGATTCCGAATACTTCAATCTTGTGGTAAAGTGCAGTTCGTACTACTGCTCTTATGGCTGCATTCATGCCGGGGCTGTCGCCTCCGCTTGTCATAACGCCGATTTTCGAAACTTTACTGTCCATAAAAATGATGTTGAATTTGGTTGAGCAAAGTTATAAAAAATTAGTCGAATTCTTTGAAGTATCTCTAATGACTCTTAACAATTATTTAATCATTTTCAGCAAAGGCTACAAAAAATTGAAAATTCAAAAGAATGCATCACATTTTGGACGGCACTTGAATTCCCAGCAGCTGCATTCCGCTTTTGATAACGTTGGCAGTCATACTAGCCAGCTGTAACCTGAAATTTTTTGCGTCAGCAGATTCGGCATTTGCAATGGAATGTTCTGCATAAAAGGAATTGAATTGTTGCGACAATACAAAGAGATAGTTGGCAACAGCGGAAGGATTGAGTTCTTTTGCGGCATCCATTATTGCAGAAGGGAACTGTTCCAGTTGAAAGGCCAGTTTCTTTTCCAACGGAAGTAGGGTATGATTAATCGGCTTACCGATATTGTTTTCCTTTCTCAAAATGCTTTGAATCCTTGCATAAGTATATTGAATGAAGGGGCCAGTAAACCCATGGAAATCGATTGATTCCTCAGGGTTGAAAATCATTTTCTTCTTAGGGTCAACCCTTAACAAATAAAATTTCATAGCACCCAAGCCTAGGGTTTTATACAATTCCTCCAGTTCTGCTTCACTGAATTCTTTTACTTTTCCAAGCGATGTTGTAAGGGCTTTTGCTGTGCTAATCATCTCTTCTACCATATCATCAGCATCAACAACAGTACCTTCTCTACTTTTCATTTTACCGGAGGGCAATTCCACCATTCCGTAACTTAAGTGGTGTATATCATTGGCATAGGGGAATTGTAATTTTTGTGCAATGAGTTTCAATACTTTCATGTGGTAGTTTTGTTCATCGCCTATCACATAAATACTTTGGTCAATGTGGTATTGATCGTACTTTTGTTTGGCAAGGCCAATATCCTGTGTGATGTAAACAGATGTTCCGTCTTTACGCATCACAAGTTTTTCGTCTAGTCCATCTGCTGTCAGATCAATCCAAACGCTTCCGTCTTCTTTTTTGTAAAAGATGTTTTTATTCAATCCGTCTTGTACAATATCCTTACCCAAAAGATAGGTGTCGCTTTCGTAATACTTTTTGTCAAAGTCGCAACCAATGGATTGGTATGTGGCATCAAAACCTTTGTAAACCCATGCGTTCATGATTTTCCATAATTCCAAAACTTCGGGTTTCCCATTTTCCCAATCAACCAGCATTTGCTGTGTTTGCAGCATGATTGGGGCATTTTTTTCGGCCTCAGCTTCATTCATCCCTGAAGCAATGAGCTCTTGTATTTGTCTTTTGTATTCTTCGTTGAATTTTACATAATAGTCACCCACGAAATGGTCGCCTTTGGTATTCGTAGTTTCAGGTGTTGCACCATTGGCAAAAAGCTGCCAAGCAATCATGCTCTTGCAGATGTGAATGCCTCTGTCGTTTACAATGCAACTCTTGATTACATCAAAACCATTGGCCTTTAATATTTCAGCAACACTCCACCCTAAAAAATTGTTTCTCAGATGTCCGAGGTGAAGTGGTTTGTTGGTGTTGGGAGATGAGTATTCCACCATTATTTTATGACCGTTCATTGGCTGCTTTCCATAGCAGATATCAAGATGGTTGCGCTGCACAAGTTCAAACCAATAGTTGTCGCAAACCGTAAGATTTAAGAAACCTTTTATAACATTGTAGGCGGAAAAAAGCTGTGGGTAATATTGGGTTAGATGCTGACCAAGTTCCTCGCCCAGGGTTTCCGGTGATTTTTTTATTGATTTTACCAAAGCGAATAAAACAATGGTATAATCGCCCTCGAATTCGGATTTGGTATGGTTAAGTTGAAAATCTTTTTCGGTGAAACTTCCTCCATAAAGGCTTTCAAGGGAATGTAAAACGGCATCTTGTATACTTTTTGCTATGTTCATGCTGCAAAAATAGGATTAAAATAGCTTAGGAAACGGCGATTTGTCTTCGATGGGGCTTGGTATATAAAATAAAGACAAAGACTCGGCGACGACTGTCCTTAAAAACAAGTGGGAATGATTATCTTTGCGCACTTTTATAAATTATGATTAGTGTAAACAATGTTACGTTAGCCTACGGTAAAAGGGTTTTATTTGATGAGGTAAACATCAATTTCACCAAGGGAAATTGTTATGGCGTTATCGGTGCCAATGGGGCCGGTAAGTCTACATTTTTGAAAATCGTTAGTGGCGAAATAGAGGCCAACAAAGGAACAATCGACATTACCCCCGGTGAGCGAATGGCTGTATTGAATCAAAATCAATTTGCTTTTGATGAAAGTACGGTTTTGAACACTGTAATGATGGGACACAAACGCATGTGGAAAGTGATGCATGAAAGAGATGCGATTTACGCCAAGGAAGATTTCAGCGAAGCTGATGGTATTAAGGCTGGTGAACTTGAAAATGAGTTTGGCGAAATGGGCGGCTATACTGCAGAAAGTGATGCAGCAACTTTGCTCAGTGAATTAGGCGTGGAGGATGGATTGCATCAACAATTGATGAAGGACATCAGCGCCAATTTAAAAGTAAGGGTGCTATTGGCGCAAGCTCTATTTGGCAATCCTGATATATTATTACTCGATGAGCCTACCAACAACCTTGATGTGGAAACTATTTCATGGTTGGAAGACTTTCTTGCAGGCTATGAAAATATAGTATTGGTGGTAAGCCATGATAGGCACTTTCTTGATGCAGTTTGTACGCACGTTGCTGATGTAGACAGAAGCAAAATAAAAGTGTATACTGGTAATTACTCTTTCTGGTACGAAAGTTCTCAATTGGCTGCCCGTCAAATGAGCGACAAGAACAAAAAGATGGAAGAGAAGAGAAAAGATTTACTTGATTTCATCGCCCGATTTAGTGCAAATGCCTCAAAGAGTAAGCAAGCAACCAGCCGTAAAAAAGCCCTTGAAAAATTGGTTATTGAAGATATTCAGCCTTCTAACAGAAAATATCCCGGTATCATTTTCAAGCAAGACAGAGAGGTGGGAAATGAAATTTTGAAAGTGGAGAATTTGTCAAAGGTTATTGATGGAAAAACTATTTTCAGCAAACTGAATTTTGATTTACAAAAAAACCAGAAAATTGCTTTCCTGAGCCGCGATCCTATGGCGCTTACAACCTTTTTTGAAGTAATAAATGGAAAGCAGCCTTCAGACACAGGTTCTTATGAGTGGGGCACAACCATCACAAGCGCGTACTTGCCTAACGACAACTCGGAGTTTTTTGTGGGCAACAACGATAATTTAATGGATTGGCTTCGTCAATATGTTCCGCCAACAGTAAAAGATGTTGATGAAGATTTTTTACGCGGATTTTTAGGCAAAATGTTGTTTAGCGGTGATGAGATCATGAAAAAAACAGGCGTATTAAGTGGGGGAGAAAAAGTAAGGTGCATGTTAAGTAAAATGATGCTTCAAAATCCGAATGTGCTAATGCTTGATGAGCCAACCAATCACCTTGATTTGGAAAGTATCATTGCTTTCAACGACAGCATGATATCATTTCCGGGTATAGTTTTGTTCACTACACATGATCATCAATTCATGCAATCTGTTGCTAATAGAATAATTGAAATTACGCCCAATGGCATGATTGATAAGTTGATGACTTACGACGAGTATTTGCAAGATGACAGAGTGAAAGAGCAAAGAATTGCTTTGTATCAATAAAAAACGCTCAATACCATACCAATGAAGAAAATAATTTTGGCAGTTTTTCTAATGACGTTTGTACATTTTACTTTTGCTCAATATTCCAAGGGGACGAGCTACAAAACTGCTGTGGGGGGTAAGTTTTATCCTGGCGCTGTAACGCTAAAGCATTTTTTGGACAAGAAATATGCCTTGGAAGTATTGGGCTATTTCAAGAATGGTAACCGCATTACTTTTTTGATTGAGAAAAATAAACCATTGGGAGATGTTCCGGGCCTGAGATGGTATTCCGGACTTGGGGGGCATGTTTCCATGTATGACAGAAATTACAATCAAGGTAAAACTTATTTTGGTGTAGATGGTGTTTTGGGTTTGGATTTGAAAATAAAAGATGCTCCACTTGATTTTGCTCTTGATTGGCAGCCTTCATTTGAAATTGGAGGTGATTTTGGCTTCAGCGGTAATTGGGGAGGTTTGTCTATAAGGTATGTTCTTCAATAGATATTACAGGGCATGAGAAACAGTATTACCAATATCGTTGATTTTTTTTATCCTCCTTTTAGTCGCCTAATGCCTAAGCTTACCTTCAGGTATGCCGCTTGCGGAGGAACTAATACTTTGTTGGGGTTGGTGGTTTACTATATCTGTTATCATTTCCTTTTTGAGAAAAGTGTTTTTGAATGGTGGATTTTTGCCTTTAAGCCCCATGTAGCCTCTTTGTTTGTGGCTGGGATGGTTAGTTTTTGTGTTGGTTTTTTACTGAATAAATACGTAGTATTTGTTGAATCTAATGTCAGAGGTAGGGTGCAATTGTTCAGGTATGCAATTGCATTTCTCTTGAATTTAATATTGAATTTTCTGCTCCTTAAATTTCTGGTTGAAGCATTGGCTTGGGACGCTTTTGTCAGTCAGGTTGCAACTACATTATTCGTTATTTTATTGAGTTATTTGGTGCAAAAGCACTTTACTTTTAAAATAAAGTAAGTGTCACATTTGATTGATATTCAATGTTTAATAATTTGACTTAACATTGAAAATTCTTTACTGTCACAACTGCAGCCAAATGAGAATATGGCTGACAGTAGCTGCAAGCATTTCTTTTTATTTAAGGTATTTTCTGCCAAAATTTCATCGATTTTGTATTGGCACAAACATTGAACAATGATGTTGAACAACAAAATTTAAAACTATGGGAAAAATTATTGGAATTGATTTAGGAACAACAAACAGTTGCGTTTCTGTGATGGAGGGGAATGAGCCGGTAGTGATAGCCAATGATGAAGGCAGGCGTACGACTCCTTCGGTTGTTGCCTTTTTGAAAAATGGAGAAAGAAAGGTTGGAGATCCTGCAAAACGTCAGGCAATCACAAATCCACAGAATACCATATCCAGCGTTAAGCGTTTCATGGGTAGAATGCACAACGAGGTTACTGAAGAAAGTACACATTGGAGTTATAAAGTGGTGAAAGGCGACAACAATACCGTTCGTATAGACATCGACGGTAGGGTATACACTCCACAGGAAATCAGCGCGATGGTATTACAGAAAATGAAAAAGACTGCTGAAGATTACCTAGGACAAGAAGTGTCAGAAGCAGTAATTACTGTTCCTGCTTACTTTAATGACGCACAACGCCAGGCAACCAAAGAGGCGGGTGAAATTGCCGGATTGAATGTAAGAAGAATTGTAAACGAACCAACAGCCGCAGCATTGGCTTATGGTTTGGACAAGAAAGGCAAGGACCAAAAAATTGCTGTATTCGATTTAGGTGGTGGTACTTTCGATATTTCAGTGTTGGAATTGGGAGATGGTGTTTTTGAAGTGAAATCTACCAATGGTGACACACATCTTGGTGGAGATGATTTTGATAAAGTTATCATGGATTGGTTGGCAGATGAATTCAAAAATGATGAAGCCATTGATTTGAGAAAAGATCCAATGGCCCTTCAGCGTTTGAAAGAAGCCTCTGAAAAAGCTAAGGTAGAATTGTCTTCTTCATCTGAAAC
>CANHMN010000118.1 GCA_947461645.1 Chitinophagaceae bacterium
CTGAAGGCCGGAAAAATTGACGGTCTGGTTACTGCACCCATTCACAAAAAGAATATCCAACAGGCTTCTTTTCAATATACAGGTCACACCCCCTTCTTGAAAGCACTTTTTAATGCGCAGGATGTGCTAATGCTCATGACTGCAGAAAACATGAAGGTAGGATTGCTTACAGAACACATTGCCGTAAAAGATCTGGCGAGCGTTATATCAAAAGAGAACATCCTTAAAAAGCTGTTGCTCATGAATGAATCGCTGAAAAGAGATTTCTGCATTTCAAAACCCAAAATTGCCGTACTTGGACTAAACCCTCATGCAGGCGATGAAGGGCTGATTGGAAAAGAGGAAATTGAAATGATTAAACCGGCTATTAAAGAAGCAAGACAAAAAGATATTTATTGTTTCGGCCCCTACAGTGCCGATGCTTTTTTTGCCAGAGGCCAACACGAAAAATTCGATGCTGTTCTTGCCTTGTATCACGACCAAGGTTTGATTCCTTTTAAATCACTCGCCATTGGCGAAGGCGTAAATTTCACCGCTGGGTTAAAGGGCGTGAGAACATCTCCCGATCACGGCACTGCATTCGATATTGCAGGTAAAGGCATAGCCGATGAGGCATCCACCCGTGAAGCGCTCTTCAAATGCATTGATATCATCAGAAACAGAAAGGAATTTGACAGCCAAAGAGAAAATCCAATGAAAAAAATGGGAAGATCTTTAGTGGCCAACGCTGTTGATGAAAAAATTTCAGAAGATTAACCATTGATTGAAAAGTGATTTATTCATCACTTGAAAATCTCCTCCGCTATTGGTTTGTTGATAACATAATTTTTTATGTTGATGAGCACCTCCGCCTTTTTATTGCCTAAAGCAGGCTTTGACTTTTTCTTAGCCGCTCCATCGTCAAAATCAAAAGTTATCCCCTTGGGAAGTTTATAGTCTTTGGTATTGAAGGCGAAAATAATCTGATCAGGCAAACCCCATTCCTTGTATTTCTGGTATGTCATATTTAGTTCGTAAGTGCCGTTTTCTTTTGTAGTGGTGATGCTTTTTAGAATAATGTTTTGTTCAGGCAGTATGTAAAGTGTAGTGAGGACGATCGGACTGCTTTCGTTTTTGGGTAGTAGTTTCACTATCCTAATGGAAGAAGATTTCAAAGTAGCAGCACCGCCATCAATCACCATATAATCTCCATCAGACAAAATACTGTTCAGGTTAAATTGAACAGCTCCTTTAGGCAAAAAGGAGAGTCCCGAAGTAGTTTTAATTTTTACTTTGCTTGGTTTTTTAAAATACATTTTGATAGAGGAAACCGGAATCTTCAAAAAGGAAACATTCGTTTTCATAGTACCCTCAGCTTCATAACTGTTTACTTTATCCAATTTCTTTTTAACTGCATTCAGCAATACCTCAACATCCTGAGCATGAACGGAATGCGCAGAAAAACACAGCAAAAAAAACATCAGAAAAGTAGGCTTAATCATGTTGAAAGGTTTTAGGAAAGAATGTCTTTTTTTCTGAAAAAATATACTGCAAGCGAAAAGAAAACAACAATATGTGTGAGCAAAACCAATAAGCTGTTTCTAATGGCAGGCCAGTTTTCAAGAGATTGTTTAATGGGTTGTCCTTCCTCACTGGTATTGATGTAAAAAAAACCTTTCCATCCAACAAGATAGGATGTAAATAAAAAAGGTTTGATGTTTTTATCAATCACAGGCACATTCAAATTGGAAATGATGGTAAAAAAGATAACAATGCAAACGGTTGTTACAATAGGCCCAATGGAGTTATCAGAAAAAACCGAAAGCAAAATAGCTAAAGAAGATATAACAGTCAAGGCTACTGCGGCATAAGCGAATGCGGCAAAGTAGCGCCACATTACATCATCTTTTGCAATCTGCATGATGAAGGATTCTTCGCTCCTCACCCTGAAAATCAACATATCATCTGCTCCAAACAAAAAGATGCTGAAAAGCAATGCAACAATGGCCATCCAAAACAACAATACTAACGTGAAAATAAATGCAGCGGTAAACTTTACCGCAATAATGTTGAGCCTGCTGATGGGTTTGGTCAGCATCAGCCTCAATGTTCCCATATTGGCTTCTCCAGAGATAGCATCGCCAGCTATTAATGCAACTAAAATGGGAACCTGAACCAAAAGCGTATTCAAAATGATGTAACACATGAAATAACCATTGATAGCCTTGGAGGATTCCATGTCGAAATTGTCTTTTACATTCTGCAGCATAAGGCTCATGTAACTTTCTCCATCTGCCAGGAACGCCAATTGAAAAACCAAAACAATTGCAGCAACTGCAACAAAAGCGATATAGGTTCTAGGCCTTCGCGCGATTTTATACAATTCCAACCCAAGCAAATTAATCATGGTTTGTTTTTTGGGTGATGTTTAAAAAATAATCTTCCAGCGAATGAAGTGGTTCAGCAGATAAAACGCCAACGCCATTGCTTACGAAAAACGTCAGCAAGTCTGCCATCAGCTCTTTTTCTATGGTAAAATGCAATGCGTTTTCTTGCTGAGTAGCTTCAAACTTTTTCCATTCCGAATTGGCGAACAAAGAAAAGGCTGCTGCATTGTTCTGTGTTTGAATCCTTACTTTCAACTTTTTAGGATCCAATAAAGTGGAAACATCCCCTTCCACCAGCTTTACGCCTTTATCCATCACTAACATTCGGTTGGCAATCAATTCAATTTCTCCCAACAAATGTGAAGAAACGATTACTGTTTTTCCTTGTTTACTGAGATCAAGAATGAGGTTTCTCACATCAGCAATACCTTGTGGATCTAAACCATTTGTTGGTTCATCGAGGATCACCAGCTCTGGGTCATGCACCAATGCAACAGCAATTCCCAATCTTTGCTTCATACCCTGACTATAGGTAGCTACTTTAGAATCTGCTCTCGACAGAAGTCCGACTTTATCCAATTGCTCCAATAGGGTTGACTTAGGTATTTTCTTCCCACTCATGGAAGCAAAAAGCTTCAGGTTTTGGTAGGCAGTAAGGTATTTGTACAAATCCGGCTTTTCAATAACAGCACCAATTCTCGACAAAATATAGGACCTGTTCCGATTGAGGTCTTTGTTAAAAATTTGAATCGAACCTGAGGTAGGCACAATTAAAGAAAGCAACATTCTAAGCGTGGTAGATTTTCCTGCACCGTTTTGTCCCAGAAAACCAAAAACATCTCCGGGATAGACTGAAAAACTAAGGTTTTTTACTGCTGAAAGGTTTTTGTAAGATTTATTCAGCTGCTCAACATGTAAAAGTGGTGTCATTTTTTATTAAACAAATCAGAATCTTTAAAGTTGACAACAATTCGGCTAAAAATAAATTAAGGCCTTTTTATATTATAACAATAGCCAAACTAAGGGGTAAATATTTTTTAGTAAGCACGTTTTGTAACTAAAGCAGATGTATTAAATAATAATTAATCTGTTTTTTGGGTTTCATTTTGAACAATTTGATACATTTTGGCGCATAATTCGTCGAAAATCTACTAAAAAGCAACAAAAAAAGGGTGAAATTAAGATTAGCTTTTTTGTATAATTTATAATAATATTAAATAAGCTAGTTTTGAATAACCTGGCGTTTTCATTTTGTTGATTGTCAATACTTAATGCAATACAAAGTTCTAAATTTTATTGCTTAACAATTGATTTTCAATGTATTTTAATTTTACTTTACTTTGAATTTATTTTTATTTTACTTTATTTAATTTATGCACAAACTCAAAATTTTATTTTTTTTTGTGCCGTTGATTTGTAATTTAGCATCAGAATTTAATGGGTTAGTAAGTACAAAGGGTCAGCAGCAATGTTGACCCTTTTACTTTTCAGCAATCCTATCAATTAGTAGAATTATAACTTCTTTCTCAACTCTAATCGTTTGCGTTTTTTTCTTTTTGAAGTTGCTTCATTTTTTTCAAGCCAGGTTTTTGATTTATTGAATCGTTTTTTCGTCTGAATAATATTCAGTTTTTTTTCTTTACCCATTTTGATTCTACATTTACCAAATGAGTAAAACGAAAACTTCTTTTTTTTGTCAGCATTGCGGTTATGAAAGTGCTAAATGGCTGGGTAAATGTCCCGGATGTAATCAATGGAATGGATTTGTGGAAGAGGTCATTCAAAAAGGAAATGACAACGCTTCTAAAAACGACTGGAAGGATTACAATAAAAAGAATGCTGCCAAAACTGTTTTGATTCAGGATGTAAACAGTGCAGCGGAAGAAAGAATTGTTACAACAGATGAAGAGCTTAATCGTGTGTTGGGTGGCGGAATTGTAATGGGCAGCATCGTACTTGTGGCCGGAGAACCGGGCATTGGAAAATCTACTTTGTTTCTCCAAAATGGATTGTTGCTCAACAACATCACCACGTTGTACATCAGCGGCGAGGAAAGCGAGCAACAAATAAAGATGCGTGCCGATCGTATTGGTGCTTTGAACGAACAGTTTTTTTTACTGACAGAAACCGACACTCAACTTATTTTCAAAGAGATAAAAAAACTGAAACCGCAACTTGTCATTGTTGACTCCATACAAACATTACAGTCGCCTTACGTTGAATCATCCCCTGGTAGTGTTAGTCAAATCAGAGAGTGCACAGCCGAATTGCAGCGCTTTGCCAAAGAAACCAATACACCTGTTTTTCTAATAGGCCACATCAACAAAGACGGCAATATAGCGGGTCCCAAAATATTAGAGCACATGGTAGATACGGTGTTACAGTTTGAAGGTGACAGGCACTACACCTACCGAATTTTAAGAACATTGAAAAACAGATTCGGTTCTACTGCCGAACTGGGCATATATGAGATGAGCGGAAGCGGCATGAGAGCCGTTAGTAACCCAAGCGAAATTCTTATCACGCAAAAAGAAGACCAGTTAAGCGGTATTGCCATCGCTGCAACCATGGAGGGCATGAGACCCCTGCTAATTGAAACACAGGCATTAGTTACACAAAGTGTTTACGGCACACCTCAAAGAACAGTAAGCGGTTTTGACTTGAGAAGGCTGCAACTCTTACTTGCAGTACTTGAAAAAAGAGGAGGATTTCAATTTGGTATTAAAGATGTATTCATCAACATTGCCGGTGGTATCAAAACAGAAGACACCTCTATTGATCTTGCCATAGTATCAGCTTTGTTGAGCAGCTACGAAGATGTTCCTATCCCGCAACAAATTTGCTTTGCAGGTGAAGTAGGACTCAGTGGTGAAATAAGAGCAGTAAACAGAATTGAACAAAGAATAGCCGAAGCGGAAAAGCTGGGGTTTGAAAAAATTGTAGTCAGCAAATACAACAACAAATCACTTGGCAAGCTAAAGTCCAAAATAGACATTGTAGCGCTGTCTAAAGTAGAAGAATTGTACCAGTTTTTATTTTAACGCTTTTCTACTTTATGCTCAATTGGCTTGCCTCCCTCAAAGAAGATTTTGTTCAGCTTTTTTATCCGCACTTGTGTTTAGGATGCGCAGACGAAAACCTTTCTGCAAATGCAATTGTTTGTCCTTTTTGTTTTACAACGCTACCCAAAACCAACTTTGCAGATATACCCGACAATCCTACGGAAAAAATATTCTATGGCAGACTGCCCATAAAACATGCCTACAGTGAATTCTACTTTGAAAAAGACAGCATCATTCAACACTTGTTGCATCAACTTAAATACAAAAGTAAAACCGATATAGGAGAATACATTGGAGAACTAATGGGCGAATCCATGGCAACCTCATGCAGGTTTAAAGATGTAGATGCTATTATTGCAATGCCTCTTCATAAAGCTAAACTGAAAAAAAGAGGTTATAACCAGTCTTTATTTATTGCAAATGGTATTGGTCGTATGCTGGGGAAGCCTGTGATTGAAAACAATATTGAACGCATAAAAAACACTGCAACACAAACCAAAAAGCAAAGA
>CANHMN010000119.1 GCA_947461645.1 Chitinophagaceae bacterium
AATGAAGTAATCAGAAAGGAAATTTTAAACCATTAACTTTAAAAAAATTAGCATATGCCACGTTCAGTAAATGCAGTAGCCAGCAGAGCTCGCCGCAAAAGGATTTTAAAAGCCGCAAAAGGATATTACGGTAAAAGAAAAAATGTATACACCGTTGCCAAAAACGTAATGGAAAAAGGTCTTACATACAGTTATGTAGGCCGTAAACTAAAAAAGCGTGAATACCGCACACTTTGGATTGCTCGTATCAACGCAGCTGTAAGAGAAGAAGGAATGACTTACAGCCAGTTTATCAATAAGCTTGTTCAAAAGAACATCGATCTTAACCGCAAGGTTTTGGCTGATTTGGCAATGAACGAGCCAGAATCTTTCAAAAAGTTGGTTGCTTCAGTGAAGTAATTCCTGCAACCTTAAAAATAGCTTTAACAACTTCGGATACTTTAACTAGTATCCGTTTTTGTTTACTGCAAATGCAATGCAAATAATTTATCTTTGTTGCCCATTCATTAAACAACCACACTGCAAATGACAAAAGACGGGATGAACAATACGTACAAGGATCTTGTAGACCAAACCTTTAATTTTCCTCAGGAAGATTTCAGGTTAGTAAGCAATTATCTTCAATACAACAACTTGGACATCAAGGCCCTAATTGACAAATACGGCACTCCGCTTAAATTAAGCTATCTCCCTAAAATCGGCAAACAAATCAACAAAGCGAAAAGCATGTTTGCCGCAGCTTTCAAGAAACACAAATACACCGGTAAATACCATTATTGTTATTGTACCAAAAGCTCGCATTTCTCTTTTGTGGTTGAAGAGGCATTGAAAAATGATATACACCTTGAGACCTCTTATGCCTACGATATAGACATCATTAAAAAACTTTACGCCAAGAAGAAAATCAACAAGGATATTTTTGTGATTTGCAATGGATATAAACAAAAACCATACACACAAAGAATTGCCAATTTACTGAATTCGGGTTTTAAAAATGTAGTGCCTATTCTCGACAACAAAGAAGAATTGAAGGCTTACATAAAATCTGTAAAAGTACCTTTCAATTTAGGTATTCGTGTAGCTGCAGAAGAAGAGCCTAATTTCCCTTTCTATACTTCTCGACTTGGCATCAGAGCCAAAGATATTCTTGAGTTTTATGTAGATAAGATTGAAGGTAACGAGCACCGTTTTCAATTGAAAATGCTGCACATCTTTTTAAACAAAGGCATCAAGGATGATATTTATTATTGGAGTGAGTTGAATAAAGTCATCAATTTGTATTGCCAATTGAAAAAGATTTGTCCTGAATTGGATTCCATAAATATCGGTGGCGGTTTTCCCATTAAACATTCGCTTGGGTTCGAGTACGATTATCAATTCATGATCAATGAAATCGTTCGTAACATCAAAGTTGCCTGTACGCGTAACAAAGTACCAATGCCTAATATTTTTACTGAGTTTGGCAGTTACACCGTTGGGGAAAGCATGGCTCATGTTTACAGCGTAATAGGACAAAAAATGCAAAATGACAGGGAAACCTGGTATATGATTGATTCTTCTTTCATTACTACTTTGCCTGATACCTGGGGAATAGGGGAAAAGTTTTTGATGCTGCCCATTAACAAATGGGACAACGAATACCAAAGGGTTGTGTTGGGTGGAATTACTTGTGACAGTCATGATTACTACGATTCTGAAGAGCACATCAATGAAGTGTTTCTCCCTAAAATTGAAGATGGCGAGCCTTTGTTTGTAGGATTTTTTCATACCGGCGCATATCAAGATCAAATCAGTGGATATGGTGGTATAAAGCATTGCATGATACCATCTCCCAAGCATATTATTATTGGTCACGATAAAAATGGCAAGCTGGTAGATTGGGTTTATGCGAGGGAGCAAACAGCTCAAAGCATGCTTAAAATACTGGGTTACTGATAATCAGTTATCCTTCTTTTTACTTTTTACTTTTTACTTTTTAATTTTTAATTCAAATAATATGTATCCAGCAGAAATTGTAATTCCAATGAAGGAAGAGTTGACTGAAAATGGTTTCAGTGAGTTATTGACACCTGAAGCTGTTGATAGTGCGCTTTCGCAAAAAGGAACCATGTTAGTGATGATCAATTCCGTTTGTGGTTGCAGTGCAGGAACTGCAAGGCCCGGCGTATTAATGGCTGTGGCACATGCTAAAGTGAAGCCCGATCAAATTGCAACCACTTTCGCCGGTTTTGATGTTGATGCAGTAAGAAAAGTTAGGGAATACATGCTTCCATATCCTCCGTCATCACCTGCTATTGCTTTGTTCAAAGACGGTAGTTTGGTGCATTTTATTGAAAGACACAACATTGAAGGAAGAAGCGCTCAGATGATAGCCGAAAATTTAATGGCTGCTTTTGAAACGCATTGCAATTGATTAGGTATCTGTCAAACTAAAATTATCCAATCATGTATCCAAATCTGTATTACGTTTTCAAAGATTGGTTTGGTGTGGAATGGCACGCTCTGTACTTTTTGAATACGTTCGGGTTAATGGTTGCTGTATCTTTTGTGGTAGCTGCTGCAGTGCTTTCTTCTGAATTGAAAAGGAAGGAAAAACAAGGTTTGCTTTTTCCTCGTGAAGAAAATATTGTTGTTGGTGAACCTGCATCCTTTATGGATTTGTTTATCAATGGCTTTATGGGCTTTCTATTCGGTTATAAATTTTTAGGATTGTTCTTGAGCAAGCCTGATAACATGAATGCGCAGGAGTTTATTTTTTCTGCAGAAGGAAGTTTGCTTGGGGGATTGCTTGCAGGAGGACTCCTCGTTTTCATCAAATGGAGAGAAAAGAAAAAACTCCAATTAGAAAAACCGGAAAAAAGAATATTGAGAATTTGGCCGCACGACAGGGTTGGAGATATTATCATGCTTGGCTTGGTTTTCGGAATTCTTGGTGCCAAACTTTTCGATAATCTCGAACATTGGTCAACTTTTTGGGAGAACCCATTGAGAGCATTACTGTCACCTAGCGGTCTTACTTTTTATGGAGGATTAATTTTAGCTACCATTGCAATTTTGATTTTTGCATACAGAAAAGGCATTGCCATTAAGCATCTTGTTGACGCTGCAGCGCCTGCCTTAATGATTGCGTATGCATTGGGTAGGGTGGGTTGTCAGGTTTCGGGAGATGGCGACTGGGGCATATACAACAGCGCTTATGTAAACAATGAAATGGGCCAACCCGTTATTGCCGCCAACAATGATTTTGAAAATGGACTCCGTCAGCATGCAACTTATTTTTTAGAAGGCAGGGTTGGTGATACACTTGTTACAGACAGAGTTTATCAATCGTTGCAAGATGTACCGCACAAACACTTTAAAGGCCCTGAATTTCTGCCAACTTGGTTTTTTGCATACAGCTATCCGCAAAATGTAAACAGAGATGGAATTCTTATTCCGGGAATTACAGATGAACACAACAGGGTTTTACCTTCACCTGTTTTTCCTACACCGCTTTATGAATTTTTGATTTGCACCATAATGTTTGTGTTGCTGTGGTTGTTGCGCAAAAAAATCAATTTGCCCCTGGTTATGTTTGGGGTTTATTTGCTTTTGAACGGTGTGGAAAGATATTGTATAGAAATGATGCGGGTTAACAATCCTTATACATTTATTGGAATTAAGGCTACACAAGCACAATGGATTGCTTTGGTATTAGCCTTGACTGGAATCGCTCTTGTCTTTTATGCCAGGTACAGTAAATTGAGTAACGGCAAAACTCATTCAAGCAATAATAGTTAATCAAGATTTAATTTAAAAACAATCATTTATGCCTTCATTTGATTTTGTTAGTAAAGTTGACATTCAAACACTCGACAACGCAATAAATGTTGTCAACAAGGAAATAACCAACAGGTTTGATTTCAAAGATTCACATGTGTTGGTAGAACTCAACAAAAAAGATTTTAAAATCAATCTGGAAGCGGACAGTGATATGAAAATCAATCAGATTGTAGATGTGATGATCAGTAGAGGAATGAAACAAGGATTAGCTGCAGAAGTGTATGATTTAAGCAAAGAACCTTATGTGAGCGGAAAGGTTACCAAAAAGGAGGTGCCTGTTAGAAATGGCATAAAACAGGAGGACGCTAAAAAAATAGTAAAACTGATAAAAGACAGCGGTTTAAAGGTGCAAGCTGCCATAATGGATGATATTATCAGGATTACAGGTAAGAAAATCGATGATTTACAGGAAGTTATAGCACTGAGTAAAACCTGGGATCTGGGTATTGCTCTTCAATATGTTAACATGAAGAGTTAATCAATTTTTTTCTTTTTTGGCGAAAAAACACTAATTTCGCCTCTCAATTTTAACCGGTACGGCCAAATCCGTACACAAAACAACAAAAATGAAAAAAGATATTCATCCAAAGACATACAGAGATGTCATTTTCAAGGACATGAGTAATAGCACTACTTTCTTAAGTCGTTCTACTGCACACAGCTCAGAAACCATCGTTTGGGAAGAAGATGGTAAAGAATATCCTGTGATTAAATTGGAGATTTCAAATACTTCTCACCCTTTCTATACCGGTAAAAATGTATTGGTAGATACTGCAGGTCGTATCGACAAGTTCAAAAAGAGATACGAAAAGAAAGCGAAATAAATATACTTACAAGGCCTGCTCAAAAAGCAGGTCTTTTTCTTTGTAGTCTTTTGATCTCATTAATTGAGGCAGGAATCAATATCTTCCTTATTTTTATCCCGATGAAAATGCTATTGAACCAATCTGCTTGTGAGGCAAATCTTTTTCCTTTTTCCAAGACAAGGCATGTAGCTGAATGTAGGGTAGGTATACTCACCATTTCGGAAAAGTGGAAGAAATTATTACCGGCAAACAGCCAAATTGTTTTGCATCAAACAGGTTCTGAAAATGTTTTGTCTCTTCCTGCCAATATCATTCCAACACTCGGCAACATCGATTATTTATTGGAGTGTGCCCAAAATGGTGACATTCCAAAAGCTAGTGATGAGGTTAGGTATATTCATCACCCTTGGGATTTGTTTCAATTGAACGATTGGGCCATCAGAAAAGATTTTGAATACTTGACTAGAGATAGGATTTCCCAATCCATCAAAAATGCGGTTGTTGTAAATCCCGAAAATATTTTCGTTGAGGAAGGCGCCGTCTTGTTGCATTGTACGTTAAATGCGTCAACAGGTCCAATTTACATTGGTAAAAACGCTCAGATTATGGAGGGTAGCCATATTCGAGGTCCATTTTCATTGGGTGAAAACAGTGTGGTTAAAATGGGCTCCACCATTTACGGAGGCACAAGCATTGGGCCATGGTGTGTGGTGGGAGGTGAAATCAAAAACAGCATATTGTTTGAGAACAGCAACAAGGCACACTCCGGATATCTTGGCGACAGTGTAATTGGTGCTTGGTGTAACCTTGGAGCCGGAACATCCAACAGCAATGTAAAGAACACCGGTGGAGAAGTTCTTTTTTCAACCAATTCAGGCCCTATTTCAGTAGGAACAAAAGGAGGTATGCTAATGGGCGATTATAGTCGATCAGCAATCAACACTTCTTTCAATACTGCATCTGTAGTAGGCATTTGCTGTAATGTTTATGGTGATGGATTTGCAGAAAAAAATATCCCTGACTTTACTTGGGGAAAAGAAAGGTACCAATGGCAAAAAGCACTGGATCACATCAACAATTGGAAAAAAATGAAAAACAGTGAACTTTCCCAACAGGAGATAGCGATTTTGGAAAAATGGTACAACAAACAGGCCTCCTAATTCTATAAAAAAAACTAACAAAAGGACAATACTAGCCTTAATAATCCCAAAAAATAAAACAACCAACATGCGTAAACAAATTGCAGCTGCCAATTGGAAAATGAATCTGACTTTTGAACAAGCTGATCAGTTGATAAATGAGT